>JALDYL010000134.1:0-12591 GCA_032153965.1 Achromobacter sp.
CCAAGGGCCATATCCAGTACCGCGACCAGCGCATCGAAAAGCTGTCGCCGGCGGAACTGGTCAAGCGCGGCGTGGTGCAGGTGATGGAGGGCCGGCATTGCTTTGCCCACCTGACCATCGAGGAAAACCTGTTGACCGGCGCCTATACGCGCAGCATGAGCCGCGGCGATACCGCGGCGGCGCTGGAACGCGTCTACCAGTACTTCCCGCGCCTGAAGCAGCGCCGCGCGAGCCAGTCCGGCTACACCTCGGGCGGCGAACAACAGATGACCGCCATTGGCCGCGCGCTGATGGCCAACCCCAACATGATCTTGCTGGACGAGCCTTCCATGGGCCTGGCGCCGCAGATCGTCGAGGAAATCTTCGAGATCGTGCGCGACCTGAACCAGCGCGAGCGCGTCAGCTTCCTGTTGGCCGAGCAGAACACCAACATTGCGCTGCGCTA
Source organism: Achromobacter sp. (assembly GCA_032153965.1). Taxonomy (GTDB): domain Bacteria; phylum Pseudomonadota; class Gammaproteobacteria; order Burkholderiales; family Burkholderiaceae_B; genus Achromobacter. The sequence goes on from JALDYL010000134.1 coordinate 446, forward strand.
TGCCGACTACGGCTACATCCTTGAAAACGGCCGCGTGATGATGGACGGGGCGGCAGCCGACCTGGCCCAGAACGAGGACGTGAAGGAGTTCTACCTGGGCATATCCAGCGGCGAACGCAAGAGTTTCCGCGACAACAAGTTCTACCGCCGGCGCAAGCGCTGGCTGGCGTGATTCCTGGCATACGAGAGGGTGTGATCCCATGTCCGAGTTTTTCGATGTTCTCGAAACCAGAGCGCCCGAGCAACGCGAGCGCGAGCTGATGGCCGCCCTGCCCGGCGCGATCGCCCGCGCCATTGCGCGTGCGCCCGCCATCGCCGAGCAGCTGCGCGGCATCGACCCTGCCACCATCACGTCGCGCGCGGCGCTGGCGAGCCTGCCGGTGCTACGCAAGCACGAGCTGCTGGAACGCCAGCAGCACAGCCGCGACGATGCGGCGACGCCTGCCGGGCCGCAAAAGGCCTTTGGCGGCTTCTCCGCCATCGGCTGGGGCGAGGCCATGCGCGTGTTCGCGTCTCCCGGCCCCATCTATGAGCCGGAAAGCGCGCGCGGCGACTACTGGCGCTTTGCCCGCGCCCTGCACGCTGCGGGATTCCGCGCCGGCGAGCTGGCCTACAACTGTTTTTCCTATCACTTCACGCCCGCCGGCTCCATGATGGAAACCGCGGCGCACGCCGTGGGCTGCACCGTGTTTCCGGGCGGCACCGGGCAGACCGAGCAGCAAGTGCGCGCGATCCAGGATCTGGCGCCCACCGGCTATACCGGCACGCCCAGCTTCCTGAAGATCATCCTTGAAAAAGCCGACGAACTGGGCGTGAAGCTGGATTCGCTACGCCGCGCACTGGTGTCGGGCGAAGCCTTTCCGCCATCCTTGCGCGACTGGCTGGCCGCACGCGGCATCGACGGCTACCAGGCCTACGGCAGCGCCGACCTGGGCATGGTCGCGTTTGAAACACCGGCGCGCGAGGGCCTGGTGCTGGGCGAGGACATCATCGTCGAAATCGTGCGCCCCGGCACCGGCGAACCCGTGCCCGACGGCGAAGTCGGCGAGGTCGTGGTCACCACCCTGAACCCCGACTACCCTCTGGTGCGCTTCGGCACCGGCGACCTGTCCGCCGTCATGCCCGGCATCTCGCCTTGCGGGCGCACCAACACCCGCATCAAGGGCTGGATGGGGCGCGCGGACCAGACCACCAAGGTGCGCGGCATGTTCGTGCATCCGTCGCAGGTGGCCGACGTGGCGCGCCGCCATCCCGAGATCCTGCGCGCGCGGCTGGTGATCAGCGGCACCACGGGTTCCGACCGCATGGTGCTCAAAGTCGAATCGCGGGTGCGCAGCGAAGAGCTGGGCAAGCGCATCGCGGAGTCCGTGCGCGACGTGACCAAGCTGCGCAGCGACGTGGAATGGGTGGATGCGGATGGCCTGCCGAACGACGGCAAGGTCATCGACGACATCCGCACCTACGAGTAAGCGGGACGGCTCGCGGCCTCATGCGGCCGCGAGCAGCGCCAGCACGCCCTTGACCAGCATCGCCGCGGCCACCAGGCCCGCGAACAGCGCGAAACTCTGCTGCAGGCGGCGTGGGGGAAACCGGTCGGCCACCTTGCGCCCGCCCAGCATGCCCAGCACCGCCGCCGCCGTGAAAGGCGCGGCGATGCGCCAGTCCAGATGCCCGCCCGCCGCCGCGGCCACGACGCCGCTGGTGGACACCAACGCGATCACGGCCAGCGACGTGCCCACGATGGCCTGCATGGTCAGGTCGGTAGCGCGCCGCAGCGCGGGCACGATGACAAAGCCGCCCCCCACGCCCAAAAGACCGGACAGGAATCCCGCGATCAACCCGGCGCCCGTCAAGGCGCGCGCGCAGGGCGCGGTCCAGCGCAGCCGGCCGGTGCTGGCATTGAGCTGGCAGGGCGGCGTGCGCGGCGCAGCCTGCGGCGCCGGCTTGTTGCCCTGGTTCCACATGCGCCACGCCACCATGCCCAGCACGCCGGCGAAGATGATGGCCAGCGGCGCGTTGGGCAAGCGCCGCGCCGCCCACAGGCCCAGCGGCGACACGACGATGCCGGTGACAGCCATGAAGCCCGCCGCGCGATAGCGCACCTGCCCCTTGCGCAGCCCCAGCGCCGCGCCCAGCGCGGCCGACAGCCCCACCGCCAGCAAGGCGATGGGCGCGGCCTGCGACACCTGCAGATGCAGGCCGAAGACCAGCAGAGGCACCGCCATGATGGCGCCGCCCGCGCCGGTCAGCCCGAGTATCAGGCCCACGCACGCCCCCAGCGCCGCGCTGGCGGCCAACACCGTATCGATCATGGCGGGCGCTCAGTTGCCCAGCGGGCGGGCCAGCCATTCGCGGCCCTTGAGCATGCCGTTCCAGTAGATCCAGGGCAGCAGCGTGGCCTTGAGGAACCAGGCGCTCTTGCGCGGCACGGTCGGGTCCAGCGGGAAGGTGGGTAACAGCTTGCCGCCGTAGCCGAACTCGGCCAGGACGATACGGCCGCGTTCCACTGTCAGCGGGCAGGAGCCGTAGCCGTCGTACTTGACCGGCATGGCGTGGCCTTCGCGCAGCGCCAGCAGGTTCTCCGCCACCGTGACGATCTGCTTGCGCGCGGCCGCGGCGGTCTTGGCATTGCTGGTGCAGATGCCGTCGCCCAATCCGAACACATTGCCATAGCGCGGATGCAGCAGCGTGGACGGGTCCACCTCGCACCAGCCGGCGGCGTCCGCCAGCGCGCTGTTCTTCAGGAAGTCATGCGGCACCTGCGGCGGCACCGCGTGCAGCATGTCGAAGGATTTCTCCACGCGCGTCACCGCGCCGTCGGCGTTCTTGAGATCGAACCAGGCCTTGCGCGCCGCGCCGTCCACCGCCACCAGCGCCGAGTTGAAGGCCAGCGCAATGCCGTAGCTTTCGACATAGCGCATCAGCGGCGGCACGAACGTCGGCACGCCGAACAGCGCCGCGCCGGCCAGGTCGAACTCCACGTCGATGCGGTCCAGCACGCCGGTGCGCTTCCAGTGGTCGCAGGCCAGGTACATGGCCTTTTGCGGCGCCCCGGCGCATTTGATGGGCATGGTCGGCTGCGTGAACAGCGCCTGCCCGCCCTTCAGCCCGCGCACCAGTTCCCAGGTATAGGGCGCCAGATCGTAGCGGTAGTTGGAACTGACGCCGTTCTTGCCAAGCGTGTCGGCCAGGCCCTCGATCTTGTCCCACGCCAGGCGCAGGCCGGGGCAGACGATCAGTTGCTGGTAGCTCACCGCCCGGCCGTCGGACAGCAGCACACGGTTGGCCTCGGGTTCGAAGCCAGCCGCTGCCGCCTGCAGCCAGGTGGCGCGCCTGGGCATGACCTCGCGGGTCGGGCGCACGGTCTTGGCGATGTCGAAGGCGCCGCCGCCCACCAGCGTCCAGGCGGGCTGGTAGTAGTGCTTGTCGCTGGGTTCGATGACGCCGATCCGCAGGTCCGGACGGCGGCGCAGCAGGCTGGCGGTGACGCCTATGCCCGCCGATCCGCCGCCCACCACCACCACATCGAAATCGCGCTGCGCCTCTGCTGTCGGCATGCTTGTCTCCTCGCCGGTCTACCGGCTTTTGAATTTTTCCAACACCGAAAATATCGCCATGCCTGCCGCCATGGCGGCCACGAAAATCAAGGCTTCTGGCACGCCGGCCGCCGCGGCCACCAACGCCGGCCCCGGGCAGAAACCCGCCAGGCCCCACCCCGCGCCAAACGCCAGGCTGCCCACGGCCAGGCGCAAGTCCACCTGCGTGGCGGCGGGCCAGCGCAGGGGTTCGCCCGACAGGCTGACGCGGCGGCGGCGCAAGAATGCAAAGCCCACAGCCGTGACCAGCACGGCGCCGCCCATCACGAAGGCCAGCGACGGATCCCAGGCGCCGGCCAGGTCCAGGAAGCCCAGCACCTTGGCGGGATTGGCCATGCCGGAAATGATGAGGCCCAGCCCGAAGACCAGGCCCGACGCGAAGGCGATCAATGCAGCCATGTCAGAGTCCCCCCAGATGGCGGGTGACGTAGACCACGGCGAAGCCCGCAGCCATGAACAAGGCGGTGGCGGTCAGAGAACGGCGCGAGCCGCGCGACACGCCGCAGACGCCATGGCCGCTGGTGCAGCCCGAGGCATAGCGCGTGCCGATGCCGACCAGCAGGCCCGCCACGATCAGGCGCGTCGTGCCGGCCTCCACCACGACGGGCGGCAAGGCGCTGCCCAGGCGGTACAGCCAGGGCGATGCGAACAAGCCGATCAGGAAGGCCAGCCGCCACATGCCGCCGCGCTCGGACTGGAACAGGCCGCCCAGGATGCCGCTGATGCCCGCGATGCGCCCAGCCCCCGCCATCAACAGCACGGCAGCCGCGCCGATGAGCACGCCGCCCGCGCCGGCGGACCAGGGGGTGAAGGCGGACCAGTCCAAGTTCACTTGAGTGACTCCATGGCGCGGCCGCAGTACAAACTCGATAGCGTCTTCATCACCTGGCTGACCTCGAAGCTGGCCATCTGGTAGTAGACGTACTTGCCCTCGCGCCGGGTCGCGACCAGGCCTTCATCGCGCAGCACGCCCAGTTGCTGGGACAAGGTGGGCTGGTGGATGCCGGTCAGCGATTCAAGTTCGCTCACATTGCGTTCGTTCTGGACCAGCTGGCACAGCAGCAGCAGGCGGTCTTCGTTGGCCAGCGCCTTGAGCAGGGCGCAGGCCTGGGAGGCGGATTCGCGCAGGACGGCGACTTCGCACTCGGTCAGGGCGTCGTTCATTTGATGCGTATCAATCGGCGTGGGAGAGTTTGATCATTATATTGACCAATATAATATCCAACAATATTATTGAAATTTATATAGTGTTTCATCGTGCAGCGACTCGCTGCGACGCGAGCGTTCATGTCTCCCCAGATCCAGGCTTTTTTCGATCCCGTCACCGCCACCGTCACCTACGTCGTGCATGAGCCCGCGCCGGGCGGCGCCTGCGCCATCATCGACTCGGTGCTGGACTACGACCCCAAGTCCGGCCGCAGCAGCACCGCCAGCGCCGACCGGGTGGCGAAGTACGTGCGCCAGCACGGCCTGCAGACCGAATGGCTGCTGGAAACCCATGCCCATGCCGACCACCTGTCGGCAGCGCCCTACCTGCAGCGGCAGCTCGGCGGGGTCATCGCCATCGGCCAGAGCATCCAGACCGTGCAGGGCGTGTTCAAGAAGATTTTCAACCTGGAGCCGGAATTCCAGCTGGACGGCTCGCAGTTCGGTCACTTGTTCGCCGACGGCGAGACCTTCCGCATCGGCGCCCTGACGGCGCAGGCCATCCACGTGCCCGGCCACACGCCTGCCGACATGGCCTACCTGATCGGCGACGCGGCCTTCGTCGGCGACACGCTGTTCATGCCTGACGTAGGCACGGCGCGCTGCGACTTTCCCGGCGGCGACGCCCATCAGCTGTACCGTTCCATCCAGCGCCTGTTGAGCCTGCCCGCCGACACGCGGCTGCACATGTGCCACGACTACCCGCCCGCCGGCCGCGAGGCGTCCTGGCAGACCACGGTGGCCGAACAGCGCCGCGCCAACATCCACGTGCGCGACGGCGTCGGCGAAGAAGACTTCGTCGCCATGCGCACGCGGCGCGACGCCACCCTCTCCATGCCCACCCTGATCCTGCCTGCCATCCAGGTGAACATCCGCGCCGGCCACTTCCCGCCGGCCGAGGACAACGGCGTGCGCTACCTGAAGATCCCCGTCGACGCGCTCTGAGCACGGCGGCAGGCGCCGCGATCCGGGCTTGCGCGCCCAGGGCTTATCCCGCAAGATCGTCCGATCGCAGAATTGCCGATCAGACGGATCCCCCATGTTTGCAGAAGCCGAAGCCGACCCCAGCCTGTCCAAGGAAGAATTCAAGCCGCTGGAAGCGAAGCTGCGCGTCGCCTTGCTGAACGCGCAGTACCAACGCCTGCAGAAGGCGGACAAGACGCTGCTGGTGGTCATCGCCGGCATAGATGGCGCCGGCAAGGGCGCCACCGTCAACCTGCTGAACGAATGGATGGATCCGCGCCACATCAAGACGCTGGCCTATGGGCCGCGCGAAGGCGCCGCGCTGGAGCGTCCGCCCTTCTGGCGTTACTGGAACGACCTGCCGCCCAAGGGCAGCACCGGCATCGTGTTCGGCTCCTGGTACGCGCCGCTGCTGCTGGAGGCCACACGCAAGAAGCCCGACCAGAACAGCATCGAGGCGCAGGCCGCCGCGATCCGCCACTTCGAGGCCATGCTGGCCGCCGAGGGCGTGCAGATCGTCAAGCTCTGGTTCCATTTGTCGGCCAAGGCGCAGAAAGAGCGGGCCGAGCGCCTGCTGGCCAGCCCGGAGACCTCCTGGCAGGTCAGCCCCATCGACCTGAAGGTCCATAAAAAATACGACCGCATCCGCAACGCCGGCCAGGTCGTGCTGAACCGCACGGACAGCGGCCACGCCCCCTGGGTCGTGATCCCCAGCGCGGACGAGGACATGCGCGCCGCGCGCACCGCCGAAGCGGTGCTGGCCGCCATGCGCCAGCGCGGCGTGCCGCGCATCCCGCCCGCTTTCGTGGCGCATGCCCGCAGCACACGCGTCGTCGACCGCCTGGGCGAACTGGACTACGACGCCAAGACCGACAAGGACGACTACGAGTCCGAACTGGGATTGCTGCAAGGCCGGCTGGCGCGGGCGGCGCGTTCAAAGAAATTCCAGGATCGCTCGCTGGTGCTGGTGTTCGAAGGCCAGGACGCGGCTGGCAAGGGCGGCGCGATCCGGCGCGTGACGCATGCGCTGGACGCGCGGCAGTTCGACATCACGCCCGTGTCCGCGCCCAACAGCGAGGAACTGGCCCGGCCCTATCTGTGGCGCTTCTGGCGCCACGTGCCGCGCCACGGCCGCATCGCCATCTTCGACCGCTCCTGGTACGGCCGCGTGCTGGTCGAGCGCGTCGAAAAGCTGACCGCGCCCGCCTGCTGGCGCCGCGCCTATGCCGAGATCAACGACTTCGAGGGGCAACTGGCCGCCAGCGGCGCGCTGGTGCTGAAGTTCTGGCTGGCGGTGACGCCGGACGTGCAGCTGGAGCGCTTCAAGGAGCGTGAGAATTCGCCCTTCAAGAACTTCAAGATCACGGCCGACGACTGGCGCAACCGCGACAAATGGAAAGACTACGCGGATGCCGCCAACGAGATGCTGGCGCGCACCGACGTTGCGCATGCGCCGTGGCATCTGGTGTCGGCCAACGACAAGCGCTACGCTCGATTGCAAGTGCTGCGACACATCGTCGAAGCCATGGAAGACCAACTCTGAATCCCGCCTGGAGGCCGCAAGCCATGAGTACCGCAGAAATCCGACCCATCGTCGCCGCCGACTTCGAAGCCTGGCTGCCGCTGTGGAAGGGCTACCAGGACTTCTATCGCGTCAACATCGACGACGCCGTCACGCGCAACACCTGGGCGCGCTTCCTGGACCCCGCCGAACCCATGCACGCGGCGCTGGCCTACGAAAGCGGCCGGGCCATCGGCATGGTGCACTGGATCTTCCACCGCTCCACCTGGACCGCGGGCGACTACTGCTATCTGCAGGACCTGTACGTGGACCCGGAGGTGCGCGGCACCGGCGCCGGCCGCAAGCTGATCGAACACGTGTATGCGCAGGCCGCCGCCGCCAACTGCTCGCGCGTGTACTGGCTGACGCATGAAACCAACGCCACCGCCATCCAGCTCTACGACCGCATCGCCGACCGTTCGGGCTTCATCCAGTACCGCAAGGTGATGCCGTGAGCGCGCGCGACCCCAACTGTCCGCTGTGCCAGGAAGACGGCGGCGCGCTGCTGTGGCGCGGTCCGCACCTGCGCATCATCGAAGTGGACGACGCCGACTATCCGGGCTTCACGCGGGTGGTCTGGAACGGCCACCTGGCCGAGATGACCAGCCTGTCCACCCATGGCCGCGACCTGCTGATGCGGGCCGTGTATGTGGTGGAGGAAGCGCAGCAATCGGTCCTCGCGCCGGACAAGATCAACCTGGCTTCACTGGGCAACATGGTGCCCCATCTGCACTGGCACGTGATCCCGCGCTGGCGCGGCGACCGCCACTTTCCCGACCCGATCTGGGCGCCGCCGCGCATTGCCGCCGGCGCGGAATCCGCCGAATGGAAAGAACGCCAGGCGCGCGTGCAGGCGCTGCTGCCGCGCTACCGCGACCGGCTGGTCGAGGCCATGAACGCCCTGCTCTGGCACTGAGCCGCCGCCCGCATCAGGCGGTGCGCGCAGCCCCCCGCAGTTCCGCCAGCCAGCCGGCATAGGCCTGCTCGACCAGGCCGGCAGTGCGTTCGGCGGAAAACAGACCTTGCCCCCGGATCAGTTCACGGCCCGCATCGCCCATGCGGCGGCGTAGCGCCGGGTCGACCAGCAGGCTTTCCAGCGCCCCCGCCAGCGCAGCAGGATCCCCGGGCGGCACCAACAAGCCGGTCACGCCGGCCTGCATGGTTTCAGGCACGCCGCCCACGTCGGTGCCTATGACCGGCACCCCCATGGCCGCGGCCTCGATGAAGACGGTGCCCAGAGCCTCGCGCAGCGTCGGCAGCGCAAACACGTCGAAGGCTGTCAGGACATTGCCGATGTCGTCGCGCCGGCCAGTGAAATGCACGCGCGGCGTCAGGCCCAATGCCTCCACCTGCGCCTGCAACTGCCCCGCCATGGGTTGCCCTTCGCCCACCAGCACCAGATGCGCCGCCGGAAACGTGGCGGCGATACGGTGGAAAGCGTCGATCAGGTCGCAATGCCCTTTGTCCGCCCGCATGACGGCCACGCAGCCGACCACCAGCGCGTCCTCCGGCAGGCCGAGTTCACGCCTGACGCAGACGCCGCCATGCACCTGGGGCAGCACCACGGGCGAATGGATGGTGGCGATGGACCCCGGCCGCGCGCCGCCGTCCAGCAGCTGGCCGCGCACGTAGCGGCTGACGGCGATGACGCGATGCGCCAGCCAGGTATAGGCGTAGAGCGAATTGATGGGCTTGGCCAGATGGCGCGTGCGCACGATGAGAGGTGTGCCGGCCAGGCGTGCCGCAAACGCGCCCAGGACCGTGTCGCGGCGGCTGTGCGTATTGACCACGTCGAAGCGTCCGCGGCGCAACAGCCGGCGCACGAACGCGACGCCGCGCACGAAGTTGAGCGGGCCGTCCATGGGAATGAGGTGCACCGTGAAGCCGGCCTCGCGCAAGCGCGTGCCGAGTTCCGCCTCCGGCTGACAGACCGCTTCCAGATGATGACCGCGCTCGCGCATGGCGATCATTTCCTTGTAGATGCAGAACTCCTGGCCGCCGAACGAGGTGGCCGCTTCGGTGTGCAGGATGCGCAAGCGCGCGTCGGGACCGGGCCGGCCCTGGAGGGATTCGATGGAATTTGGCATGATCAGGACTGGCCGCCTTGGGTGGCGTCCGCGTCGCTCCAGCAACGGCCCTGCGACAGCAGGTAGGCTTCCAGGTAGGCGATGTCTTCCTGCTCCAGCGCCGCCGCGCCCACGCTGGCCCGGTCGCGCGGGCATTCCGCGGCGTGCAGCCGGCCATCGGACCAGACGCGCACGGAACCCGTGCGGGACAGATCGAAGCGCGCCCCGGCCCGGGCCCAGCCCAGCAAGCGTGTGCTGGGGATCAGTTGCCGGGTCTGATAGACGCCGTGCGGGCTCTGGGGCGCCGGCACGGTCAGCGTGTCGCCGACATCCACCAAGCGGCTCGCGGCGCCAAGCTTGGCAGGTGTGTAGGTCAATACCGTAAGAGGGCGTAATGGCATTTGGCTAGCAAGGATCGCCAGGCGGCCTTGCAAGCCACGGACTGGTCGGGATTCGAGGGAGAGTTTGGTCGCCGGACAAGCAACGCCAACAATTCGACGCTGATGAGCTATTTTTTCAAATAAATGAAAGATGTTCGACGAAGTAGAAGAATCCCGAAATACGAATTCAGGTAAAATTCAGGAATGAAACGCGCATCTTATCAAAACGTAAGCAAGGGCGGTACTGCATGAATTTACAGGGCGTACCCCCCCACAAGCCGGTCTCGTTCCTGCAATCGTTCCTCCGTTCCGAGGCGCTGGGCGGCTATGTCCTGATGCTGGCCGCGCTGGTCGCGCTGGTGATCGCCAACAGCCCGGCCGCGCCCGCCTATTTCAGCGTGCTGGAAACCAAGCTCGGCTTCCAGGCCGGTCCGGTCGTGCTCAAGGAAACCGTGCTGCACTGGATCAACGACGGCCTGATGGCCGTGTTCTTCCTGCTGGTCGGCCTGGAAATCAAGCGTGAAGTGCTGGACGGCCAGCTGCGCGGCGCCGCCCGCATCGTGCTGCCTGGCATCGCCGCCCTGGGCGGCATGGCGCTGCCGGCGCTGATCTACGTGCTTATCAACTACGGCAGCCCCGGCACGCTGCGCGGCTGGGCCATCCCCGCCGCGACCGACATCGCCTTCGCGCTGGGCATCCTGGCGTTGCTGGGCAGCCGCGTGCCGACGTCGCTGAAGATCTTCCTGACGGCGCTGGCCATCCTGGACGACCTGGGCGCCATCGTCATCATCGCCCTGTTCTATACGGCCGAACTCAATGTGTTCGCGCTGAGCATGGCGGGCGCGCTGCTCGCCTGCCTGTTCTGCCTGAACCGCGCCGGCGTGCTGCGCCTGACGCCCTACCTGCTGATCGGCGCCGTGCTGTGGTACTTCGTCCTGAAGTCCGGCGTGCATGCCACGCTGGCCGGCGTGGCGCTGGCGCTGGCCATTCCGCTGCGCCCGCAGAACCAGGGCCATCCGGGCGCGCATTCGCCCCTGCATGCGCTGGAACATGCGCTGCACAAGCCGGTCGCCCTGCTGATCGTGCCGATTTTCGGCTTCGCCAACGCCGGCGTGTCCTTCGCCGGCATGGGCCTGGGCAGCCTGGCGCAACCGGTGCCCCTGGGCGTGGCGCTGGGCCTGTTCCTGGGCAAGCAACTGGGCGTGTTCGGCTTTGCCTGGCTGGCCATCAAGAGCGGCATCGCCACCCTGCCGCGCCACGCCAGCTACATGCAGCTGTATGGCGTGTCGCTGCTGTGCGGCATTGGCTTCACCATGAGCCTGTTCATCGGCGCCCTGGCGTTCAGCGATCCGGCCGCCATCGACGCCACCAAGATCGGGGTGCTGACGGGCTCGCTGGTGTCCGCCGTGGTCGGCTTCCTGGTGCTGCGCGCTTGCGGCGCGCGCGCCGGCGCCGCGGAAAATCTTGACCACGGGTTGAAAGCGGACGGCGGGCGCTAAAGTAGCGGGATCCGCCACCCGCCCTGGAGCCGCCATGAAACCGTCCGCCATCGCCGTGCAACGCGTCTACGAGGGCTTGGGCCCCGAGGGCAGCTACCGGGCGCTGGTGGACCGCATGTGGCCACGCGGCCTGCGCAAGGCGGATCTGCACCTGGACGAATGGGCCCGCGACATCGCGCCCACCCTGGAACTGTGCAAATGGTTCAGCCACGCCGAGGAACGCTGGGAAGACTTCCGCCAGCGCTATCAGGCAGAACTCGCTGAACCCGAACAGCAGGCCCGCATGGCCGCCTTGCTGGACGCGGCGGGCGAGCGCCCGCTGACCTTGCTTTACGGCGCCCGCGACACCGAACACAACCAGGCCGTGGTGCTGCGCGACGTGCTGCAGGACTATGTCCGCCATCACCGCAAGCGCAAGGCCTGAGGCCGCAAGCGCTTTGATACCCTAGCCTGCTTTATCGACCGGCGCGCAGCCGCGCGCCGGCAGCCTGTCTTGAGGAACCCCATGTCTTTCAGCTCCGACGCCTGGGCGCGCAACGCCGCACTGTACGAAACCACGCGCGACATGCCGTTCAACCGGGAACTGGCCAGCGGCCAGCTCGACGAGAATGCATTCAAGCACTACATGATCCAGGACGCGCACTATCTGGTGGCATTCGGACGCGCGCTCGCCATCGCTTCGGCCAAGGCCGACGACGCCGACGGCGTGGTGCAGTTCGCGGAAGCGGCCAAGGGCGCGGTGGTCGCCGAACGCACGCTGCACGCGGGCTTCCTGAAGCAGTTCGGCATCGATGACGCCACCTTCGAAGCCACGCCGCTGACGCCGGCCTGCCACCACTACACCAGCTACCTGATCGCCACCGCCTGGAGCGCGC
>JALDYL010000416.1:0-2809 GCA_032153965.1 Achromobacter sp.
CGCAACCGCCAGGAATCCACATCATGCTGCAACAACAGACCTACTTTCACCACGAGCATGTGACCGGCATGGCTGAATCGGCAGGAAGCAACCGGCGGTCCGGCATGCTGGACGAAATGGTCCTGCTGCTGGGCCGGCAGTTCGCCGCTTACAACGCGGCATGCCAGTCGGCCCTGGCGGAAAAGCTGGGCCTACCCCTGGCGGACCTGAAGGCGCTGGAGCTGGTCATGGAGTTCGATGCCCTGCCCACCGGGCATCTGGCCCAGTTGATGGGCATCAGCTCCGGCGGCGCAACGGCCCTGATCAACCGGCTGGAAGCCGCCGGTTATGTCCAGCGCGGCCGCCACCCGCTGGACCGCCGGATGATCGTGATCCGGCCGGTCGAGGAGACGTGCCAGGCGCTGGCGCAGGAACGGCAGTGGATCGCCGAGGCCATCGCCACGACGGCCCGCGGCCATGACACCGCGGAACTGGAAACGGTGCATGCCTTCCTGACGCGTTGCGGCCGCAGCCTGAAGCGCGACACCCTGGCCTGGCTGGAGACAGGCAGCGCGCATCAGGCCAGGTAGCAAGGTGGCGGGGGCCCCGCCCCCGCTGCTTCGACCGCCGGATCAGGCCGCTTCGGACGGCCCGAAGTGCAGGCGCGGCACCGCGGCCAGCAACCTGCGCGTCATGTCCTGGCGCGGTTCGTGCAGTACCGCGTCGGCCTGGCCCAATTCAATGATGCGCCCGCCGTCCATGACGGCGATGCGGTCCGCCAGGTACTCGACCACGCCGAAGTTATGCGTGATGAACAGATAGGCGATACCCAGCTCAAGCTGCAGTTCGCGCAACAGGTCCAGGATCTGGGCCTGCACGGAAACGTCCAGCGCCGATGTGGGTTCATCGCAGATCAGGACTTTCGGCTCGACCGCCAGCGCCCGCGCGATCGCGATCCGCTGGCGCTGGCCGCCAGAGAATTCGTGCGGATAGCGCGCCAGCGTATTGGACGGCAGGCCCACGCGTTCGACCAGCCTTGCGGCGTGCGCGCGGCGCGACTCCTTGTCCATGCCGCTGCGCAGGGACGCCAGTCCCTCGTCCAGGATGTCGCCCACCCGCATGCGCGGATCGAGCGAGGCATAGGGATCCTGGAACACGATCTGGATGTCCTGTCTCAGGCGCTGCAGCGTGCGCCGGTCCGCGGACAACACCTCTTGCCCCTGCAGCAGCGCGCGGCCCGACACACGCGCGCCGTCGATCAGGCGCAGCAGCGCCTTGCCGGTGGTGGTCTTGCCGCATCCTGACTCGCCCAGCAAGGCCAGCGTCTCGCCCGCCTTCAGGGTGAAGGTCACGCCATCCACCGCCTTGACCCAGGACGCGATGCGTCGCAGCGGCCCCTTGCGCACGGGGTAGTGGACCTTCAGGTCCTGCACGTCCAGCACCACCGCGGCCTCGCGCGGCTGGGCGCTGGCGGCCAAGCTGGCCTCATCACGCGCCATGGCCTCGCGCCCGCTTGCCGTGAGCGGCGTGCCGCGCTTTTCAAACGTGGGGATCGCTTCGAACAGCTGCCGCGCATAGGGATGCTTGGGCGCGCGGAAGAATTCCTCGGCGTCGGCGCTCTCCACGATCTCGCCGCCGCGCATCAGCGCCACGTGGTGGGCGACATTCTTCACCACCGCGAGGTCGTGGGTGATCAGCAGCACCGCCATGCCCATTTCCCGCTGGATGTCGGCCAGCAGGTCCAGCACCTGCGCCTGCACCGTGACGTCCAGCGCGGTGGTGGGCTCGTCCGCGATGAGCAGCACGGGCTCGGCCGCGAGCGCGATGGCGATCATGACGCGCTGCTTCTGTCCGCCCGAGAACTGGAAGGGATAGTCGTCGATGCGCCGTTCGGGTTCCGGGATGCCCACCCGCCGCAGCCAGTCCATGGCGCGGGCGCGCGCAGCAGTGCCGCGCAGGGGCGTATGGGCGATCAGCGTTTCGATGATCTGGTCGCCCACCCGCATGACCGGATTCAGACTGGTGGACGGCTCCTGGAAGATGATACCGATGCGCCCCCCGCGCACGCCGCGCATGGCGCTTTCCGGCAGGCGGTTGAGATCTTCTCCGTCCAGGTCGATCTGCCCGCCCACGATGCGTCCGGCGTCGGGCAGAAGGCGCAGGAGCGCCAGCGCCGTCATGCTCTTGCCGCAACCCGATTCGCCGACCAGCGCAAAGGTCTGGCGCCTGGAGATCGCCAGCTGCAGGCGCTTGACTGCATGCGTCATGCCGCTTTCGCCGGCGATATCGACGTGCAGGTCGTGCACTTCGAGCAAGGGAGCCTGGCTCATGGCGCATCTCCCGGGCGGGACTGGCGCGTATCGGTTGCCAGGGCCGTGCGCGGCGCGCGGCCGAACAGGCCGAAGCGCGCCATGCGACCGGGCTTGTAGCGGCGCGTGCGCGGATCGAAGGCGTCGCGCACCGCGTCGGCGAACAGGTTGGCGGCCAGCACCAGCGCCAGCATGAACAGGAATGCGGTCAAGAGGTTCCACCAGATCATGGGGTCGCGGGACATTTCCAGACGGGCGCCGTCGATCATGGATCCGAAGGAATTCATGCTGGGATCCACGCCTATGCCCAAGTAGGACAGCACGGCTTCGTACAGGACCAGGCCCGAGAACTCCAGCACCACGGTGATCAGGACCAGATGCGCCACATTGGGCAGCAGATGGCGGGTCATGATGCGCCAGTGCGACACGCCGAAGGCGCGAGCCGCCTGCACGTATTCCAGTTCGCGCAGCTTGAGGGTCTCGGCGCGCAACAGGCGGCACAACCCGGCCCAGCCGGTGAA
>JALDYL010000135.1:0-12501 GCA_032153965.1 Achromobacter sp.
ACGAACGTGATGTTCGTCGGGCCCGGGTAAGGAGCTGCTCGGGCGGCGTATTCAACGGCCGCCGGCGGGCCTTAGGGTACTTGCCTTTGGGACACTTGCCTCAGGGGCACTTGGGCGCGGTCGCCTTGGCCAGTTCGTCGATCGGGTCCAGGTCCGGTTGGCGGGTCAGGTTGTAGTTCAGGTTGGGCGTTTGGCCGTCGATGGAACGCACGCGCAGCACGTTGTTCGCGGCCACCACGAATTCCGCGCGGCCATTGCCATTGCCGTCCATCAGGATGACACGCGGCGGGCGCTCTTCGGTGGCGTCCCAGCAGCCTTGCTCGGTGACGGGCGGGCCTTTCTTGGGATCGTTTTCCAGGTAGGCCACGCGGCCGCGCCAGCGGCCGTTGGGCGCCAGCGTCAGCGTCACGCGCTGCGCCGTGCACTGCATGGCCGGCGAGAAGCACGGCAAGGTGCCCATGTAGGTTTGCGGTTGCGGCACCAGGCTCTGCACGGCGGCGTTGGGCGCGGCGGGGCTGGCGGCGACGGGGGCGCTCGCGGCCGATGCCGTGGTGGTGTGCTCGGTGTCGGCCGGAACGGCCTGGCCGTCTTCGGTGGTCTGGCCACCGGCGGCAGCCTGGGCGGCCTGATTCTGGTTCTTGCGGGGGGCGTCCGGCTTGAGCGCGATCTGTACTTGCGACGGCGCGCGGATGATGCTGCGGTAGCCCGCGCCCGATCCCTGGTACTGGGCGTCGGTCACGGTGCTTTCAGCCGGGGGGTCGTAATAGCCCTCGGTTTTCTGTTGGGCGCAGCCGGCCGCGCCCAAAGCGGTGCCTGCGAGCAGCAGCCCCATGACGCTGAGTTTGCGGGAGCGGGTACCGATTTCTACGCGCGCGGTCATGGCAGCTTATCCGTGTATTGAGTCTGTCTCCGATTTTACGCACTTATGCGAAGATTCGATACGTTCCCCTTAGCCGCTCTTGGGCATCGTCAACACTTTATGCACTATTTACGACACGGCCGCCGCCGGCCTGCCACGCGCACTGACGCCCGCTTCTGGTGCGGCGCCGCTGCGGCTGTGCGTCACGCGGGCGGATGACGGCGATGCGGCATGTCTTCGATCTGCCTCTGGGCGTCTTCATCGGCCTGGCGGCGCTGGCGGGCCTGTTCGTGGGCAACTGGTTGACGGTGCTGACGCATCGGCTGCCGCGCATGATGGAACAGGAATGGCAGGCGCACTGCCAGGAAGCCTCGGGCAAGCCGCCCGCTGCGGGGCGCTATGGCTTGTGGTCGCCCGCCTCGCACTGCCCCGCCTGCGATACCGCCGTGGCGGGCTGGCGGCGGTTGCCGCTCCTGGGCTGGCTGCTGCTGCGGGGCCGCTGCGGCGCCTGCGGCGCGGCCATAGGCTGGCGCTATCCGGCCATCGAATTGCTGACCTGCGCGTTGTTCGCCGCCTGTGCCTGGCGCTTTGGCGCGACGCCGCTGGCGTTGTCCGCCATGGGTCTGTCGGCCATGCTGGTGGCGCTGGCCTGGATCGATTTCGAGTCCACGCTGCTGCCCGACGCATTGACCCAGCCGCTGCTCTGGGCCGGGCTGCTGGTCAATCTGTTCGATGCCTACGCCAGCCTGCAGATGGCGGTGGCGGGGGCGGTGGCAGGCTATGTCTTCCTGTGGGTTATCTTTCATGTATTCCGCCTGTTGACGGGGCGCGAGGGCATGGGCTACGGCGACTTCAAGCTGCTTGCCGCGCTGGGCGCATGGTTCGGCTTGGAAGCCCTGCCGACGCTGCTGCTGAGCGCGTCGCTGCTGGGCGTGTTGATAGGCGGCGCGCTGACCTTGAGCGGCCGCGCCAGCCGTGGGCAGCCACTGCCCTTCGGCCCTTATCTTGCGCTGGCGGGCGTCGTGACGTTGCTGGTGGGCGGCGAACATGGCTTGGGGCAGTTTTTGCAATAGGGCGGTTCATGTCCTGCATGGGATGGGCGGTATGTTGAAGATAGGTCTGACGGGCGGCATCGGATCGGGCAAGACCCGGGTGGCGGACCTGCTTGCGGAGTGGGGCGCCACGCTGGTCGATACCGACGAGATCGCGCGCGAGCTGACCGCCGCCGGCGGTGCGGCCATGCCTGCGATCGAACGCGAGTTCGGCCCGCGCGCGCTGACGCCGGACGGCGCGTTGGACCGCGCATGGATGCGCGATCAGGCGTTCTCGGATCCGCAGGTGCGCTTGCGGCTGGAAGCCGTGCTGCATCCCGTCATCGGACAGGAGACCGAGCGCCAGGCCGCGGCCGCGAATGGCGCATATCTGGTCTTCGTGGTGCCGCTGCTGGTTGAGTCGCTGCCGCGCTGGCGCTCGCGCCTGGACCGCATCTGCGTGGTGGACTGCGACCCCGACACGCAGGTGGCGCGGGTACGGCAGCGCAGCGGGCTGACGGAGCCAGCCATACGGCGTATCATGGCGGCACAGGCTGCGCGGGCAAGCCGTCTGGAAGTGGCCGACGACGTCATCGTCAATGACGCAGGCACCACACCAGAACAATTGCGCGCGCAGGCGAAGACCCTGCATGACCGCTGGCTGACGCTGGCGAGCACGACGGGCCGGCAAGCCCCGGGCTAGGCCGGCACCCCTGAATAACATTGGCCAGCCGGCCAAACACAGATGGGCCTGTAAAGAAGCGTGATCGTTTACGAATACCCCTTCAATGAGCGCATCCGCGCTTATCTGCGGCTGGAATACCTGTTCGACAGGTTGTTCTTCTTCGCCCGCGAGGGGGACTCGCGCCTGCACCAGGTTGCCGTCACTTCCCTGTTCGACCTGCTCGACGCCTGCGAGCGCACCGACGTGAAAGGCGCGGTCCTGCAAGACCTGGAGCGCCAGCGCATGGCGCTGGTCGGACTGCGCGATCATCCCGGCGTGGCGCAGGATGCGCTCGAAGCCATGCTGCGCGAAATGGAAAAAGTGACCACGGCGCTGGCCGCGCCCGGCAAGACCGGCCAGTCCCTGCGTGAAAACGAATGGCTGACCAGCCTGCGCGGACGCCTGTCCGTGCCCGGCAGCGCCACGCAGGTCGATATGCCCTCGTATTTTGCCTGGCAGAACAAATCCGAGGCCGCCCGCTGCGCGGACCTGCAGGCCTGGGTGGCGCCCTTCATCCCTTTGTATGACGGCCTGACCCTGGCCCTGCGCCTGCTGCGTGAATCCGGCCGCAAGTCGGACGTCGTGGGCGAGCAGGGCGCCTACCAGCAGATGCTGGGCGGCAAGCAGTTCCAGCTGCTGCGGGTCTGGCTGGACCCCGCCCAGGGCGTGTTCCCCGAGATCAGCGCCAATAAGTACATGATCTGGATACGTTTTTCCACCCAGGACGGCGAATTCAAGCCCCAGCAGGTGGCCCGCGACGTGCCCTTCCAGATGACCCTCTGCAGCTCGTAGGATGGGCGTGGCGCGGGGCTTCCCGCGCAAGCACACCGTGACCCAATGCGCGCAAGCCAGCAAGCCGCGCTTGCGCGGGCAGGATCCGCCAAGCGCATGGGCTAAGGCGGCCCCGCTTCCCTTTCGCCCAGATTCCTGTTGCTCCCAGTTTCAACTAGGGATCGCGGCGCTGGAAACCGGGACGGTCTGGTACACAATACGGCTTTCCTCCGCCCGTGCCGGAACCGTTCCATGCCTGAAAGCCGTCCCGTATCTCCGCCCACCCGTTGGACCCGCCGCCGCCTGATCGGGCTGGCGCTGGTATTGCTAGTCGTGGCGGGCATAGCCTGGCTGGTGCTGCGGCCCGCGGCCAAGCCGGGTGCGGCCGGCGGGCCGGGAGGGCGGCCCGGCCGCCGGCGGGCGCCATGATGAACCCGGCGGTGCCGGTGCGCATCGCCACCGCCACCAAGCAGGACATCGACATCTATCTGAAGTCGCTGGGCACCGTCACCGCCTACAACACCGTCACCGTGCGCAGCCGGGTCAGCGGCGAACTGGTGGAAGTGGCCTTCCAGGAAGGCCAGCGGGTGAAGGCCGGCGACCTGTTGGCCCAGGTGGACCCGCGGGCGTTCCAGGTGGCCCTGGACCAGGCGCGCGGCACGCAGATGCAGAACTTGGCGCAGCTGGAGAACGCCCGCCGCGACCTGCAGCGCTACCAGGCGCTGTACAAGCAGGACTCGATTGCCAAGCAGCAGGTCGATACGCAGGCCGCACTGGTGCGCCAGTACGAAGGCACGGTCAAGAGCGACCAGGCCAATGTGGACAACGCCCGCCTGCAACTGGACTACGCCCGGATCACGGCGCCGATCAGCGGCCGCCTGGGCCTGCGCCAGGTGGACCGCGGCAATCTGGTGTCCAGCTCTGACACGAACGGTCTGGTGGTGATCACGCAGACCCAGCCGATTTCCGTGGTGTTCACGTTGCCCGAGACCCAGCTGCCCGAGGTGCGCGCGGAGATCGCCGCCGGCAAGACGCTGGCGGTGGACGCCTATGACCGCGCCGACACCCGGCGCATCGCCACGGGCCAGCTGGAAACGATGGACAACCAGATCGACGTGACCACCGGCACCCTCAAGCTGAAGGCCCGCTTCGAGAACGCCGACGATGCGCTGTTCCCGAACCAGTTCGTCAACGTGCGCCTGCACGTGCTCACGCGCAAGGACGTGACCGCGATCCCGACCGCCGCCATCCAGCAGGGTTCGGCCGGCGCCTTCGTGTTCCTGGTGCAGGAGGACAACACCGTGCAGGTACGCCAGCTGAAGCTGGGGGCGGTCAACAACGGCATGGTGGCTGTCAACGAAGGCTTGCAGCCGGGCGATCGGGTGGTGGTCGAAGGCACGGACCGCTTGCGCGCCGGTGCCAAGGTGGAAGTGGTTGGAGGCTCGGACGTGATCCCCGCCGCCCGCGACAAGAACCTGGGCGCGGGCGCGCCGGCCGGCACCACGCCGCCGTCGAAATAAGCCGGGAAGCATCGTGAGCCCGTCGCGCCTGTTCATTCTGCGTCCGGTGGCCACCACGCTGGCGATGGTGGCCATCCTGATCGCCGGTTTCATCGCCTACCGGCTGCTGCCCGTTTCGGCCCTGCCGGAAGTGGACTATCCGACGATCCAGGTGGTGACGCTGTACCCCGGCGCCAGTCCCGATGTGATGACTTCGCTGGTGACGTCGCCATTGGAGCGGCAATTCGGGCAGATGCCGGGCCTGAACCAGATGTCGTCCACCAGTTCGGGCGGCGCCTCGGTCATCACGCTGCAGTTCAACCTGACTTTGCCGCTGGACGTGGCCGAACAGCAGGTGCAGGCGGCGATCAATGCGGCCTCGAACCTGCTGCCCAGCGACCTGCCGGTGCCGCCGACCTATAACAAGGTGAACCCGGCGGACGCCGCGGTGCTGACGCTGGCGATCACGTCGCCCACCATGCCCTTGCCCCAGGTGCGCGACCTGGTGGATACGCGGGTCGCGCAGAAACTGTCGCAGATCCCCGGCGTGGGCCTGGTCAGCGTGGCGGGCGGGCAGCGTCCGGCGGTGCGGGTGCAGGTCAATCCGCAGGCGCTGGCTGCCAACGGCCTGTCGATGTCGGACTTGCGCACGGCCATCGTCGGCGCCAACGTCAACCAGCCCAAGGGCAACCTGGACGGGCCGCAGCGGTCCACCACCATCAACGCCAACGATCAGCTCAAGAGCCCCACCGACTACAACGACCTGATCATCGCGTACAAGAACAATGCGCCGCTGCGCCTGTCCGACGTGGCGCGCGCCGTCGAGGGCGCCGAGGACACGCGCCAGGCGGCCTGGGCAGGCGACAAGCCTGCCATCCTGCTCAACATCCAGCGCCAGCCCGGCGCCAACGTGATCGACGTGGTCAACCGGATCCAGGCGCTGCTGCCGCAGCTGCGCGCCGCCTTGCCCGCGACCCTGGACGTGAGCGTGGTGTCCGACCGCACCCAGACCATCCGCGACTCGGTGGCCGACGTGCAGTTCGAGATGATGCTGGCCGTGGCCCTGGTGGTCATGGTGACCTTCGTGTTCCTGCGCAGCCTGACGGCCACGCTGATTCCCAGCGTGGTGGTGCCGCTGTCGCTGGTGGGCACCTTCGGCATCATGTATCTGGCCGGTTTCTCCATCAACAACCTGACCTTGATGGCGCTGACGATCGCCACCGGCTTCGTGGTGGACGACGCCATCGTCATGATCGAGAACATCGCCCGCCACATCGAGGAAGGCGAAACGCCGCTGCAGGCCGCGCTCAAGGGCGCTTCGCAGATCGGCTTCACGCTGATCTCGCTGACTTTTTCGCTGATCGCGGTGCTGATCCCGCTGCTCTTCATGACCGAAGTGGTGGGGCGGCTGTTCCGCGAGTTCGCCATCACGTTGGCAGTGTCCATCCTGATATCGCTGGTGGTGTCGCTGACCCTGACGCCCATGATGTGCGCGCGCCTCTTGCGCGCCGAGTCCGAGCAGAAGCACGGCCGCTTCCATCAGGCCACGGGCGCTTTCATCGACCGCGTCATCGCCGGCTATGACCGCTGGCTGCAGGTCGTGCTACGGCATCAACCGTTGACGCTGATCGTGGCGCTGGCGACCTTCGCGCTGACCGTGCTGCTGTACCTGGTGATCCCCAAGGGCTTCTTCCCGCAGCAGGACACCGGCCTGATCCAGGCCATCACCCAGGCGCCGCAATCGATTTCCTTCCCGGCCATGGCCGAGCGCCAGCGCACGGCCGCGCGCCTGGTGCTGGAGGATCCCGACGTGCAGGCCGTGTCGTCCTTCATCGGGGTGGACGGCAGCAACGCCACGCTCAGCGCCGGACGCATGCAGATCGCGCTCAAGCCGCAAGCCGAACGCAATGGCGACCTGCGCACCGTGATGGCGCGCCTGGAACAGGCCCTGGCCAAGCAGGACGGGCTGACCGTCTACATGCAGCCGGTGCAGGACCTGACCATCGAGGACCGCGTGAGCCGCACGCAGTACCAGATGACGCTGTCCAATCCCGATCTGAAGGTGCTGAGCGAATGGACGCCCAAGCTGGTGAACCGCTTGCGCCAAGTGCCCGGCCTGAAGGACGTGACCGACGACCTGCAGGACGACGGCCTGCAGACCTGGGTCGAGATCGACCGCGACGCCGCGTCGCGGCTGGGCATCACGGCCGCGGTGATCGACGAGGCGCTCTATAACGCCTTCGGCCAGCGGCTGATTTCCACCATCTTCACGCAATCCAATCAGTACCGCGTGGTGCTGGAGGTCGAGCCGCAGTTCCAGGTGACGCCGGCCTCGCTGGGCCAGATCCACGTGCCGACCTCGACTGGCGCGCAGGTGCCGCTGTCATCGGTGGCGCACATCAGCGAGGGCAAGACGGTGCTGGCCGTCAATCGGCTGGACCAGTTCCCCATGGTGACGGTGTCCTTCAACCTGGCGCCGGGCGCTTCCTTGTCAGGCGCGGTGGAGGACATCATCGCGGCCGAGGCCGACATCGGCCTGCCCACCGGCGTCGAGACGCGCTTCCAGGGCGCGGCGCTGGCGTTCCAGAATTCGCTGTCCAGCACCCTGTGGCTGATCCTGGCTGCCATCGTGACGATGTACATCGTGCTGGGCGTGCTGTACGAAAGCTATATCCACCCCATCACCATCCTGTCGACCTTGCCTTCGGCCGGCGTGGGGGCGCTGCTGGCGCTCCTGATCAGCGGCACCGAGCTGGACATGATAGGCATCATCGGCATCATCCTGCTGATCGGCATCGTCAAGAAGAACGCCATCATGATGATCGACTTCGCGCTGGACGCGGAGCGCAAGCGCGGGCTGAGCCCGCGCGCGGCCATCCATGAGGCGGCGCTGCTGCGCTTTCGGCCCATCCTGATGACCACGCTGGCCGCGCTGTTCGGCGCGCTGCCGCTGATGCTGTCGACCGGCACGGGCGCGGAACTGCGCCAGCCGCTGGGCCTGGTGATGGTGGGCGGGCTGCTGCTGTCGCAGGTGCTGACCCTGTTCACCACGCCGGTCATCTACCTGATGTTCGACCGCATGTCGCGCCGTTGGCGCGGCGTGGACCAGGCGCAGGCGGGAGATGCGTCATGATCCTGTCGGCACCCTTCATCGTCCGGCCGGTGGCGACCACGCTGCTGAGCCTGGCGGTCGTGCTGGCAGGTCTGCTGTCGTTCTTCCTCTTGCCCGTGGCGCCGCTGCCGCAGGTGGACATCCCCACCATCTCGGTATCGGCGAGCCTGCCGGGCGCCAGTCCCGAAACCATGGCGTCCAGCGTGGCCACGCCGCTGGAGCGCTCGCTGGGCAGCATCGCCGGCGTGACCGAGATGACCTCCAGCAGCTCGCAGGGCTCCACCCGCATCACGCTGCAATTCGATCTGTCGCGCGACATCAATGGCGCGGCGCGCGACGTGCAGGCCGCCATTAACGCGGCGCGCTCGCTTCTGCCGACCGGTCTGCGCAGCAATCCCACGTACCACAAGTCCAATCCGTCCGATGCGCCCATCATGACCCTGGCGCTGACGTCCGACACGCTCAGCCAGGGCCAGCTCTACGACATCGCCTCGACCATCGTGGCGCAGAAGCTGTCGCAGGTGGACGGCGTGGGCGAGGTGACGGTGGGCGGCAGTTCGCTGCCGGCGGTGCGCGTCACCGTGCTGCCGGGCGCGCTGGCCAACCGCGGCGTGTCGCTGGACCAGCTGCGCACCACGCTGGCCAATGCCAACGCCAACCGTCCCAAGGGCGTGCTGGAGAATGACCGCTACCACTGGCAGATCATGGCCAGCGACCAGCTCAGCCGCGCCGAGCAATACCGGCCGCTGATCGTCGCCTGGAAGGACGGCGCGCCGGTGCGCGTGTCCGACGTGGCCCGCGTCGAGGACTCGGTCGAAGACCTGTACCAGACCGGCTTCTTCAACGAGCGCAAGGCCATCCTGATGATCGTGCGGCGCCAGGCCGACGCCAACATCATCGAAACCGTGGACGCGGTGCGCGCCCAGCTGCCCATTCTGCAGGCGCTGATGCCGGCGGACGCGCACATGACGGTGGCGCAGGACCGCACGCCCAGCATCCGGGCCTCGCTGCACGAGGCCGAGCTGACCCTGATCATCGCGGTGGGCCTGGTGGTGCTGGTGGTGCTGCTGTTCCTGCGGCGCTGGCGCGCAGCCATCATCCCGAGCGTGGCGGTGCCGGTTTCGCTGATCGGCACGTTCTGCATCATGTATCTGAGCGGCTTCACGCTGAACACCATTTCGCTGATGGCGCTGATCGTGGCGACCGGCTTCGTGGTCGACGACGCGATCGTGGTGCTGGAGAACATCATGCGCCACGTGGAGCGCGGCATGTCGCCCATGCGCGCGGCGCTGCGCGGTTCGCGCGAAGTGGGTTTTACCGTGCTGTCGATGAGCCTGTCGCTGGTGGCGGTGTTCATCCCCATCCTGCTGATGGGCGGCGTGGTCGGGCGGCTGTTTCGCGAGTTCGCGGTGACGCTGTCGGCCGCCATCCTGGTGTCGCTGGTGGTGTCGCTGACCCTTACGCCGATGATGTGTGCGCGCTTGTTGCGCCAGGAAGCGCCCGAAGAGAAGCCGCCCGGACGGCTGGCGCGCTGGTCCGAGCGCGGCTTTGAATCCATGCTGGACGGCTACCGCCGCAGCCTGCGTTGGGCGCTGACGCACAGCCGTCTGATGATGCTGATCCTGGCGGTCGCGGTGGGCCTGAACGTCTATCTGTACACCGTGGTGCCCAAGGGCTTCTTCCCGCAGCAGGACACGGGCCAGCTACTGGGCTTCTTCCGCGTGGACCAGGGCACCTCGTTCCAGGCCACGCTGCCCAAGCTGGAGGCGCTGCGCAAGGTGGTGCTGGCCGATCCCGCGGTGCAGAGCATGACGGGTTATGCGGGCGGACGCGGCGGCAGCAACAGCAGCTTCATGCAGATCCAGCTGAAGCCCCTGGAAGAGCGCAAGGTTTCGGCGGACGTGGTCATCAATCGGCTGCGCGGCAAACTGCAGAACATGCCGGGCGCGCGCATGTTCCTGGTGTCGCAGCAGGACATACGCATCGGCGGGCGCCAGAGCCAGGGCTCCTACGACTACACGCTGATGGCGGGCGATCTGCAATTGCTGCGCACCTGGATGCCCAAGGTGCAGCAGGCCATGGCGCAGATTCCCGAGATCACCGACGTCGATACCGACGTCGAGGACAAGGGCCGCCAGATCAACCTGGTGATCGACCGCGAGGCCGCGACCCGCCTGGGCGTGAGCATGTCCACCATTTCTACGGTGCTGAACAACTCCTTCAGCCAGCGCCAGGTGTCGGTGATGTACGGGCCGCTGAACCAGTACCACGTGGTGCTGGGCGTGGACCCGAAGTTCGCGCAGGACATCGAATCGCTCAGGCAGGTCGAGGTCATCACCGCGGCCGGCGCACGCGTGCCGCTGTCGGCCTTCACCCGCCTGGAAAACGCCAACGCGCCGCTCAGCGTGCAGCATCAGGGGCTGTTCGTGGCCGACACCATCTCGTTCAGCCTGGCGCCGGGCGTGTCGCTGGGCCAGGCCACCAGCGCCATCGACGCGGCCGTGGCGCGCATTGGCCTGCCGTCGGACCAGATCCAGGCCGGCTTCCAGGGCACGGCCGCGGCCCTGCAGCAGACGCTGGCGCAGCAGCCCTGGTTGATCCTGGCGGCGCTGGTCACCATGTACATCGTGCTGGGCATCCTGTACGAAAGCTTCGTGCACCCGCTGACCATCCTGTCGACCCTGCCGTCGGCCGGCCTGGGTGCGCTGCTGGCGCTGCTGCTGGTGCGCTACGACTTCACGCTGATTGCGCTGATCGGGGTGTTCCTGCTGATCGGCATCGTCAAGAAGAACGCCATCATGATGGTGGACTTTGCGCTGGACGCCGAACGCACCCAGGGCATGAGCCCGCGCGACGCCATCTTCCAGGCTTGCCTGACGCGTTTTCGCCCCATCATGATGACGACCATGGCCGCCATCTTCGGCGCGCTGCCGCTGGTGCTGGCCACCGGCGCCGGGGTCGAGATGCGCCAGCCGCTGGGCATTACCATAGTCGGCGGCCTGGTCCTGAGCCAGATCCTTACGCTGTACACCACGCCCGTGGTCTATCTTTACCTGGACCGCTTCCGTCTCTGGGCCGCGCGCGGGCGCGCGTCCAGGAACGGGTCCTCAGCTTCCATAGAACCTACATGATGCGCAACGCCAAGCCTGTTCCGAACCTGTTCCTTCCCCGCAGCATCGCCGCGGCCGCGCTGTGCGCGCTGCTGGGCGCTTGCGCGGTCGGTCCCGATTACCAGCGCCCGGCGCTGGACGTGGGCGCGGCCTACAAGGAAGGCCAGGGCCAGGTCGAAGGCTGGAAGCCCGCCCAACCGCTGGATCAAGCCGAACGCGGCGCATGGTGGCGGGTCTACGACGACGCGACTTTGAACGGCCTGGTGGACCGCCTTAACGCATCCAACCAGACCGTGGCCCAGGCCGAGGCCAACTACCGGCAGGCGCTGGGCCTGGTGCGCGGCGCGCGCGCCGGTTTCTTCCCGACGGTGGGCGCGGGCGCGGGCATGACGCGCTCGGGCAGCGGCGGCGGGCAGAACGGCTCCTCGACCTCGTCCGGCAGCAATGTCTCGAACCAGTATTCACTGACCGGCAACGTCAGCTGGGAAGTGGACCTGTGGGGCCGCGTGCGGCGCAGCGTGGAATCCTCGGAAGCCAGCGCCGCGGCCAGCCTGGCCGACCTGGGCGCCACGCGCCTGAGCGCGCAGGCCGCGCTGGTGCAGGCCTATCTGCAATTGCGTGTGCTGGACGAACAGAAACGCCTGCTGGACGCCACTGTGGCGGCCTACGAAAAATCCCTGCAGCTGACGCAGAACCGCTACGCCGTGGGCGTGGCGGGGCAGGCCGACGTGGCCGTGGCGCGCACGCAGGTGGAAAGCACGCGCGCGCAGTCCATCGACCTGGACTGGCAGCGCGGCCAGCTCGAGCACGCCATCGCCGTGCTGATGGGCCAGGCGCCGTCGCAATTCAGCCTGCCGCCGACCGTGTTTGCGCTGCAGTTGCCGCAGATTCCGGTGGGCTTGCCGTCCGAGCTGCTGGAGCGCCGTCCCGACGTGGCGGCCGCCGAGCGCCGCGCCGCCGCCGCCAATGCGCAGATCGGGGTGGCGCAGGCCGCGTGGTTCCCCAGCCTGACGCTGTCGGCCGACGGCGGCTTTCGCAATGGCCAGTTCGCGGAACTGCTGACGGCGCCGGCGCGCTTCTGGTCGCTGGGGCCGGCGCTGGCGCTGACGATATTCGATGGCGGCGCGCGCGAGGCGCAGGTGGAACAGGCGCGTGCGTCCTATGACGCGCAAGCGGCCGCCTATCGCCAGACGGCGCTGACCGGATTGCGCGAGGTCGAGGACTACCTGATCCAGTTGCGCGTCATGGAGAACGAGCAGGTGGTGCAGCGCCGCGCGCTCGAAGCGGCGCGCGAATCGCTGCGCCTGACGCAGAACCAATACAAAGCCGGCCTGGTCGATTACCTGAGCGTGGCGGTGGTGGACGCCACCGCGCTCAACAGCGAACGCAATGCGC
>JALDYL010000136.1:0-12461 GCA_032153965.1 Achromobacter sp.
CCGTGTTCTTCGGCTCCGCCATCAACAACTTCGGCGTGCAGGAAGTGCTGGACGCGCTGGTCGAACAGGCGCCGCCCCCGGGCCCGCGCGTATCCATGCAACGCCTGGTGCAGCCCGTGGAGCCCAAGTTCACCGGCGTGGTGTTCAAGGTGCAGGCCAACATGGATCCGGCCCACCGCGACCGCGTCGCGTTCGTGCGCGTCAGCTCCGGCCGCTTCGAACGCGGCATGCGCCTGAAGGTCGCCCGCACCAACAAGGAAATGCGCCCCAACAACGTGGTGTCCTTCCTGTCGCAGCGGCGTGAACTGCTGGACGAGGCCTATGCCGGCGACGTGATCGGCATCCCCAACCACGGCGTGCTGCAACTGGGCGACGTGCTGACCGAAGGCGAGACGCTGCAGTTCACCGGCCTGCCGTTCTTCGCGCCCGAGCTGTTCCAGGCCGTGGAAGTGAAGGACCCGCTGCGCACCAAGCAGCTGCGCACCGGCCTCACCCAATTGGGCGAAGAGGGCGCCATCCAGGTGTTCCGGCCCGAGGCCGCCGGCGGCTCGCTGCTGCTGGGCGCGGTCGGCCAGCTGCAGTTCGAAGTGGTCGCGCACCGCCTGAAGACCGAGTACGGCGTGGACGCCCGGATGCTGCCTTCCCGCTACACAATGGCACGTTGGATTACGTCTGAAAACCCCAAGGCGCTGCGCAAGTTCATGGATGCCAATGCCGCCCATATCGCCTATGATGTTGTGGATGCGGCGGCGTTTTTGATCGGTTCTCCCGCGCAGTTGCGCGTGGCCGAGGAACTGTATCCCGATGTGAAATTCCATGCCATGCGGGAACACGGCGGCAAGGTTTTCGGAGACAAAGCGTAGACCCGTTCGGGTTCCGCACGGCAGATGAGGGTAGCAATGTCTTGGCGTTTCTTATTCGCAACGCTCCTGATCGCGCTTGGCGCGTCGGCCTGGGGCGGAATTCAACTGGGTGATTGGCTGGTGGCGCATGCGCCGGTGGCCGCGCCTGCTCCTGGCCAGGATGCCGCGGCATCCCAGCAACCCGTGCTGGACGCCAACGGCCGTCCTTACGTGGCCCAGCCTCCACAGCCGCGCATCGACGGCACCTTGGGCGTGCCCGACAAGCCGTCCGACCGCGAATGGCAGGTCAATACCGTTTCGCTGTTCGACAGCGTCAGCGATCCCTCGGTGAAAATCTCGCGCGAACGCATCAGCCCCGACCAGGCCCGCGAAATCGCGGCGGCTTCGCAAGTGCCGCTGCCTTCGGGCGCTTCGGACGTCAGCACGCTGGACCTGCAGGCGCCGGGCACGTCCACGGCCATCAACGGCGGCCAGGTCCAGGCAGGCGGCTATGGCACGCCGCAAATGGTGCAGGCGCCCCCGCCGCCCCCGAACACCGCGCAGGCGCCCGGCGCGCTGGGTTGGCAGGACGCGCTCAAGCGCGAACTCGCACATTGCGCCACGCAGGGCTTCTTCGAACGCCCCTCGTGTTCCTGGGCCGCGCGCAACAAATACTGCGGACCCAACCGCGCCTGGGGCACCATGGCCGAGTGCCCGGCTCGCCCGCAGTAAGCCGCCGGGGCCTGCGAAGTAGCCCCGCGCAGTACCAAAAAAAATGGCGCCCCGCAGGGCGCCATTTTTTATGGCCGGAACATTACTCCGGCACGGACATCTGGCTTTGCAGGTAGTTCTGGATGCCGACCTTGTCGATCAGGTCGATCTGCGTTTCCAGGTAGTCGATGTGTTCTTCGGTATCGTCCAGGATGTCCTGGAACAGATCGCGCGAGACGTAGTCGCGCACCGATTCGCAATGCGCGATCGCTTCCTTCACGGTCGCCTGGGCGCCTTGCTCCAGCTTCAGGTCACAGGCCAGCAATTCCGGCACGTCTTCGCCGATCAGCAGCTTGTGCAGGTCTTGCAGGTTGGGCAGGCCGTCCAGCATGAAGATGCGCGCGATCAGGCGATCCGCATGCTTCATTTCGCCGATGGATTCTTCGTACTCGTGCTTGCCCAGCTTGTCGAAGCCCCAATGGTTCAGCATGCGGGCATGCAGGAAATATTGGTTGATGGCCGTCAGTTCGTTGGTCAGTTGCTTGTTCAAGAACTGGATGACGGTTTTGTCGCCTTTCATAATGGACTCCTTGCAGTCAGGCGCGACGCGAGTGCATCGCGACAAAGGAGCGCACGATGCCGCGCGTACGCAACCCCGGCAGACTACCACCAGGCGCAGGGCCGCGCCTAGCCTTGCGCTGCATTTGGTAAACCGCTTTAGGAGCGCTACAAGAAAGCGACAAGCCAATGAGAATGAGTATGCGTGCGTGATGCCTTGCATACTGGCATCAACAACAATGCGGCCTGACGGCGCGCGATGCCGCCGAATCCGCCGCCCGATCCACGCGATCGCATGCCGCCATGCGTCCCCCCGGGGCATGAAACGCGCCGGCTCACGGCCAGCAGCGTTTCGTTGCGGATTGGCAACCCCGACCGCGAGGACGCGCTAGTCGCTGCGCCGCGTCGCCAGCCAGATGCCGAACGCAATCGGGACGATGCCCAGCAAGTCCAGCCACGACACATGCTCGTCCAGCACCAGCCATCCGAACAGCAAGCCCAGCGGCGGCATCAGGAAGTGCAATGCGCTCGCCGCCGTGGCGCTGGCGCGGCCCAGGATCATGAACCACAGGTAGTAACCGCCCATCGACACCGCGACGATCATGTAGGCCATGCTCCAGAACAGGCTCGCGGTCATGCGCGCATCGCCGATGCTCTCGTGCATCAATGCGAAGGGCAACAAGACCGCGGCGCCGGCCAAGGACTGTATGCCCGTGGACGTCCACAGGCCCGAAGACGGCTTCAAGCGCTTGTAAAGCAGCGTGCCCGCCACCAACGCCACCAGGCCGCCCGTGACCAGCAGCGTGCCATGCAGATCCTCCTGCATGCCCGACAGACGCGAACGCAGCACCAGGGCCACGCCCGCCAATCCCAGGCACAGGCCCAGCAGCTTGCGCCACCCCAGCCGCTCGCCCAGCACCGGGCCGGCCAGCACGCCGATGAGCAGCGGGTTGGTGCTGATCAGCACCGCGGTAAACGCGGACGACACCGTCGTCATGCCCGACCAGCTCAAACCCAGGTACAGGGCGTTGTTCAACGCCCCCAGCAGGATCAACGCGGCCAGGTCGCGCGCACGTGGCATTTTCCAGCGGCCGCTCGCCGCCGCCAGGCCCAGCATCAAGGCTCCCGCGATCACGAAGCGGATAGTCAGCAAGGTCAGCGGCGGACAGTCCCGCACCGCGATCTTGGCCGCGGCGAACGCCGAACTCCACAGGAAGCAGAAAGCTGCGATGGGCGCCCAACTGATGCCCGGAGAGGCTTGGGTTGGAAGGGCGGCAGCAGACAGGGTCGAGGTGGCCTTCATGATGAGTCCGGAAGGTGGCGCTAAGCCGCGGTTGCGGCGGATGTAGGGATTCTGCGCGGGCGCCCATCCATTGACAAACTCTTTATTCGGATCGAAAGTATTTAAAAAATGAATGCATGGAGCGGCCGATGCCAGACCTCGATCTTTTGCACAGCTTCGTGTCCGTCGTGGACGCCGGCGGCTTCACGGCGGCGGGCGAACGCGTCCACCGCAGCCAGTCCACCGTCAGCCAGCAGATCCGCAAGCTGGAAGAATCCTTGGATTGCGCGCTGTTCGTGCGCGAAGGCCGCCAGGTCTCGCTGACCGAGGACGGCGAGCGCCTTCTGGGCTATGCGCGGCGGATGCTGGCCCTGTCCACGGAGGTCCGCGAAGCCGTCAGCGGGCGCAAGCGCGTCGACGTAATCCGGCTGGGCATCCCCGACGACTTCGCGGCCGACACATTGACCATTCTGGTGTCGGAATTTGCGCGGTCCCGTCCAGGCGTGCGGCTATCGGTCCGCTGCGACCTGACCTCCGCGCTCACGCGCGCGCTGGAACGAGGCGACCTGGATGTTGCGCTGCTCAAGCGCGAGCCCGGCGCGGGCGCCTCGCTGGCCGCCTGGCCCGAACAATTGCATTGGATCGGCGCCCCAGGACTGGACATCGCGGCAACCGAGCCGGTGCCGCTGGTCGCGTTTCCGCAGGGCTGCATCTATCGCAACCGCGCCATCCATGCCCTGGAAGCCGCGGGTCGGCACTGGCGCATCGCCTACGAAAGCCCGAACCTGATGGGCTTGCAGGCGGCCTTGACGGGAGGGTTGGGGGTGGCGCTGCTGGAGCGGCGCTGCCTCTTGCCGGAGCATCGGATCATCGACACGGGCCTGCCCGCGGTGCCGTCGACCGAACTGGCGCTATGCCTGGCCGATACGGTACGCGAGCCTGCGCGTCAGCTAGCGATGGCTATCCGGGAATTCTGCGAGAAAGAAGCGACGCGGCCCGCTGCGTGACGGCAGCGAGCCGGAAAGAAACGACTGTCCTCAGGCGATCGCGACCAGTGGAATCGGGAAGCTGCTGTTGGCAGCAGGCGCACCCGACTCGACCAAGGCGGCCGGAGGATTGACCGGAACGGCAATGGAGCGCACGTCGCACACGCTGGAACAGCGGCCGCCTGGCAGGTATTCGGTGGCGGTAGCCGCACAGCAGCCGCAGCACGTGGCCACGCCCAGCTCGAATTGCAGGTCGGAAAGCGTCGTCGCGCCTGCATCCACGCTGGCGCGGACTTGGCGTTCGGTGATGGCATTACATACGCAAATGTACATGAGAATAATTATCGAAAATTATTCCGCTACTGGCAAGCCCTGGCCGTAAATAAATTTGCAACCAAAGTGTCACGCAAGTCTTTGAAAACAGGGACAAATTTCTGCAAATCCGTCCCCATTTCACCAACCGGTTCAGCGGGCCGCAGCTTGCGCCTTGCGCAACGCCGCCGGGGCTATCCGCAGCGCTTCGCGGTACTTTGCCACCGTCCTGCGGGCGATGACTATCCCCTGATCGGCCAGCTTTTGCATGATCTGGCTGTCGGACAAAGGCTTGGCCCGATTCTCTTCCGCCACCATCTGGCGGATGAAGGTCTGCACCGCCGTGGCCGAGGTGGCGTCCCCGCCGTCCGTCGAGACCCCCGTTCCGAAGAACCGCTTGAGCTCCAGCGTACCAAACGGAGTGAGCATGTACTTCTGCGTTGTGGCCCGTGAAATGGTGGATTCGTGCAATCCGAGTTCACCGGCAATGTCCTTCAGGATGAGCGGCCGCATGGCGACCGGTCCCTGGCTGAAGAAAGCGGTCTGGTGCTGCACGATGGCCTGGGCCACCCGCAGGATGGTGTCAAAGCGCTGCTCCACGTTGCGGATCATCCAGCGTGCCTGCTGCAGCTGCGATTGCAGCCCCGCATGTGCGGACTCCTTCTGGTTACCCAGCATCTGGGCATACAGGCCGTTGATCTGCAGTTTGGGCATGGCGGCGCTATTCAGGGTGACCTGCCAGCCGCCACGGGTCTTGCGCACGATGACGTCGGGCACCGCGTAATCGGCCGCGGGCACGGTCCAGGCGCGTCCCGGGCGCGGCTCCAGCCGCAGGATCAGGGAATGGGCCGAGCGGAACGTGGCTTCGTCGCAGCCCACGGCGGCGCACAGGCGCGCGGCGTTGCCCGTCGCCAACAGGGCCAGGTGCTGAGCGCAGATCTGCCGGGCACAGGCCAGGGCCACCGCGTCGGCAGCTTCGGGCAGTTGATCCAGATCCGGGTTGCGCAGTTGCAACAGCAGGCATTCCGCCATATCGCGCGCGCCGATGCCGGGCGGATCGAACGATTGCAATAGCGACAGGGCCGCCTTCAGCTCGTCGATGTCCGGCTCCAGCTCCGCGGGCAGCCACTCCAGGATCTCCTCCAGCGGCGATCCCAGGTAGCCGTTTTCATCCAGTTCGTCGATCAGCAGACCCGCCAGCGCGACGTCGCGCGGCGCGGCGCGAGTCAGCATCAGCTGGCCCAACAGATGCTCGCGCAGCGTATCCGGCCGCGCGGCCTCGGGCCGGCTGGAGTCTTCGTCGGGGTAGACCCCGCCCGAGCCCGGCATTTCGTCCACCGGCGTCTCGCGCTCGGCGGCGGGTTCATCGTCCTGCACGGAGGACTCGCGGTCGGACTCGGCCGGCGCCTCGGCCGACGGCGCTTCGTCCTGCCGCTCCAGCAGCGGGTTCTCCGCCAGCACTTGCGAAATCTCGGCTTCGAGATCGAGCGTGGACAGCTGCAACAATCGGATCGATTGCTGCAGTTGTGGCGTCAGCGTCAGATGCTGACCAGGTCGCAGTTCTAAAATTGGACGGGTCATAGGTACAATATTTTGCATGATGAATCTGACTTCGCCCGCAAGCGTCCGCCAGGACTGCCGCCTCATTGGCCAGACCCTGCTCAAACTGGCGCTTCCCCGACTCGTAATGCGCGCGATCGTCATCGCCGTCGCCCTGGTCGTCTGGTATCTGGCCGCCAACTGGATACTGAATTTCGGCCGCACCGTGAACTACGAGTTCCTGCATTCCCTCGGGCAACCGACCGTGGACATGGTGCAGAAGGTCAATCCCTACATCTGGTGGGTGGTGGCCGGCATCTGGACGCTGATCGTGTTCTTCACGTTGCGCGCCTGGCTGTCCGCCAGCCTGGCTTCCGGCAGCGCCACGCCGGTCGAAACCAGCGTGCTGGCCGACCTTGCGCCCAACCTGTCCGAGGAAACCCTGGGCGTGCTGCGCTGGACCTGGGGCGACCGCCAGGAGCCCTTCACGGTGGGCGATCTGCGCCGCTCCCTGTCTGAAATCCGCCACAACCGCGCCGGCAAGATCGCCATGGTCGCCGAACAGGCTCGCATCCTGGAATCGTCCGACCGCACGCCGCGCGATCCTCGCGACGAAGTCCGCCGCGAAGCGCGCAGCGAGCGCTATGTGGAACCGCGCATCGGCCCGGCCCGATAAAGCTCATCCTCCCGCCATTCCCATAGCAGGCCGCCGACAGGCGGCCTGTTTGTTTCAGTCCCTTGCCAGCCGCCAGGCCGCGCATCAGACCGTGCACCGCACACAAGCCAACGCCTATCCAACCCCGTTTTTGCTGAATTTTCTTCAGCAAAAACCGCTGTCACAAGCCCATATCCCGCCTTGCCACAAAAGACTATTAAGTTGCGCTATCGGAAAAAATATGTTTGACTAGCAACCTATGGCCGCTCACCGCACCCCCTTCGCGATTGCCACCGGACGCTACGACGCTCCGGTTGCCGGCCTGCGCGCTCGTTCCTCCATCTACGCGCTATCGCTATACCTACCGATCGGTTGCCGGGCCTAGTGTCCCCGTGGTAGCTCGGCAACCACGCTTGCCACACGCGATTTCCCCCTTTTATCTCTGAATCCTGCCGGCCAATCACGGCAAATCCTGGCACAAGACCGCCATCCGGTTGCGTGCCGCCCAGGGAAGCACTCCCGGGATTCAAAAGAAACCGATCGAGGTGTAGTAATGATGCTTGCCAACCCCGCCACCAAATACGTCCCCTTCGCGCCCTTTACCCGCGACTTCTCCGAACGCACCTGGCCCAGCCGCCGCATCACCAAGGCGCCGATCTGGATGAGCACGGACCTGCGCGACGGCAACCAGGCGCTGATCGAACCGATGAGCGTGGAACGCAAGGTGCGCTTCTTCGAGCAGCTGGTGAAGATCGGTTTCAAGGAAATCGAAGTGGGCTTCCCGTCCGCCTCGCAGACCGACTTCGATTTTGTGCGCAAGCTCATCGATGAAAAGCGCATTCCCGACGACGTCACCATCATCGTGCTGACCCAGTCGCGCGAAGACCTGATCAGCCGCACGGTGGAATCCGCCGCCGGCGCCAAGCAAGCCATCGTCCACCTGTACAACGCCTGCGCCCCGGCGTTCCGCAAGGTCGTGTTCAACATGAGCAAGGACGAGATCAAGAACATCGCCACCACCGGCACGCGCCTGGTGAAGCAGTACATGGCGCAGCACCCGCAAACGCAATGGCGCTACCAGTACTCGCCTGAAGTCTTCAGCACGACCGAACCCGAGTTCGCGCTGGAAGTCTCCAACGCCGTGGCCGACGTATGGCAACCCACGCCCGAACGCAAGATGGTGTTGAACCTGCCCGCCACCATCGAGGCCACCAGCCCCAATCTGTACGCCGACCAGATCGAATGGATGCACAAGAACCTGGCGCGCCGCGACAGCATCGTGCTTAGCGTGCACCCGCACAATGACCGCGGCACCGCCGTGGCCGCCGCCGAATTCGCCGTGATGGCCGGCGCCGACCGCATCGAAGGCTGCCTCTTCGGCAGCGGCGAGCGCACCGGCAACGTCGACCTCGTCACGCTCGCATTGAACCTCTACACGCAGGGCGTGCATCCGGGCCTGGACTTCTCGGACATCGACGAAGTACGTCGCTGCGCCGAGTACTGCAACCAGTTGCCGGTCCACCCGCGCCATCCTTACGCGGGCGACCTGGTCTTCACCGCGTTCTCGGGCTCGCACCAGGACGCCATCAAGAAGGGCTTCGCGCAGCAGCAGGCCGACGCCGTCTGGGAAGTGCCGTACCTGCCGATCGACCCGGCCGACCTCGGCCGCAGCTACGACGCGGTCATCCGCGTGAACAGCCAGTCGGGCAAGGGCGGCGTGTCCTACCTGCTCGAACAGGAACACGGTCTGGTGTTGCCGCGCCGCCTGCAAATCGAATTCAGCCGCGCCATCCAGCGCGTCACCGACGAAACTGGCCGCGAAGTCACGGCCGATGACGTGCACACGATCTTCAACCGCGAATACCTCGAACAGAAGTCGCCGTGGAAGCTGGTGCGCCACCGCATCGACGGCAACCCGTCGGCCGGCGAGGGCCAGCATTTCAGCATTGAAGCCGAACTCGAATACAACGGCGAACGCCGTATCGTGACGGGCAAGGGCGATGGCGCGATCTCGGCCTTCGTGGCTGCGCTGGACGTGCCCGTGCGCATCATGGACTACCACGAGCACGCCATCGGCACCGGCACCGACACGCGCGCCGCTTCCTACGTGGAATTGCGCGTCGGCGAATCCAGCACGGGCTTTGGCGTGGGCATCGACCGCGACATCGTGACGGCCTCGTTCCAGGCCGTGCTGAGCGCCGTCAACCGCCACATCAATGCCGGCGCCGTGACCGCAACCGAGCAAGAAACCGCCGAAACCGCGTGATCCGCAATCCGGCGTAAAAAAAGCCAGCCTTATCGGGCTGGCTTTTTCTTTGGGCGCGCCGCGCTTATCCGCGCGGCCAGATGTCGGCGGCGCCTATGTCCGGCGCGGTGGCGGCCAACAGCCGCTGATGCACCCACGCCGCCAGCGCCAGCGTGCGGTGGTCGCTATAGCGCGCACCGACCAGTTGCAGCCCCACGGGCAAGCCTTGCGGGCCGGTGGCGAAGGGCAGGCTGAGGGTAGGATGGCCGAATACGGTCCACGCGCGCGAGAACTGCGGATCGCCCGTGCCCAGGTCCGCGAACGGCGCCTCGCCGCTCGCGCTGGGCGCAAGCAGCACATCGTACTTGTCGAACCAGGCATCCACGCGCGCGCGGCTTTCGGCAACGCGCATCAGGTTCTTCTGATGTTCTTCAGCGGTGATGCGCGAGCCCGCTTCCAGGATGGCCTGGATCTTGGGGCTGAGCTGCGCCGCATGCTCCAGGCGCTCGTAAGCCAACGCCTGCGAAGCTTCAAACGCCATGATGTCCGCATGCAGCTGCACCAGAACGCAGTGCTCGGGCGGCAGCGGCAATTCCTCGACCACGGCGCCAGCGCGCGACAGGATGGCCGCTGCCTGCGCGTAGGCTTCCTTGGTTTCGGGCAGCGCATGCCGCCATTGCAGGCTGCGGTACATGCCGATGCGCGGCTTGCCGTCATAGGCCAGATCGAGCATGCGCGGATCGCGCATCAGGACGGACGCAAACAGCGCCACATCCGGCACCGAACGCGCGAAACCGCCGATGGTGTCCAGGGACTCCGCCAGGCTTTTGACGCCCGCGCGGGAAATGCTGCCAAAGGTGGGCTTGAAACCCACGATGCCGCAATAGGAAGCGGGGCGGATGATGGAAGCCGCGGTCTGCGTGCCCAGTGCGAAGGGCACCATGTCGTCGGCCACCGCAGCGGCCGAACCGCTGGAAGAGCCGCCGGGCGAGTAGGCTTCGTTGCGGGGATTGCGCGTGGGGCCTGCCAGATAAGTGGCGAATTCGGTCGTCACGGTCTTGCCGACGACGATCGCGCCTGCGCCCCGGCACAGCGCCACCGACGCCGCGTCCAGGCCCGGATGGTGGCGTTCATAGATGGGCGAGCCGTAGCGCGTGGGCAGGTCGACGGTGTCGAACAGATCCTTCACGCCCATGGGCAGGCCATGCAGCACGCCGCGCAGCGCGCCACGGTCCAATTCCTGCGCGCGGTCCAGCGCAGCCTGCTTTTGCAGCGCGGTCCAGGCATGGATGGTGCTTTCGCGTTGCTCGATGCGCGCAAAGCAGGCGCGCACCAATTGCTCCGCGGTCAATTCGCGCCGTTGCAGCTTGCGCGCGGCTTCCAGCGCGCCAAGTCTGTTCAAGGCAGTAGACATGGTCCTTTCCTCTTTACCGGCGCCGCGCATCGCGCGGCGGCTGAACTACGCACCCGGTCCCCTTGACCGAGGATCCGCCGCACCGCGCGGCATTTCTGCCACGAGGTTCGAGTAGACCGATCCCAGCCATTGTGCGCCTTGCGTCAATTAGGAAAAACACCGAAAACACCTGATTTTTCCTGGAAAATCGCGCGCCGCGCCTTGGCTTTGTGTTGTTGCGTCGGCACCAGCATAGCGCAAACCCGTGCAATACAAAGGTCATATTTGTCTAGTAAGATGAAAACGTTTTCACCGAAATCAACAGCAATCCCGCCATGGCCTCGCGCTCGTCGCCCCGCTTTTCCATCATTGAAGTGGCCCGCAAGGCCGGGGTTTCCCCGGCGACGGTTTCGCGCGCGTTCAACCAGCCCGAGATCGTCCATCCCGACACGCTCGCGCATATCCGCAACGTCGCCAAGCGCGCCGGCTTCCGGCCGAATCGCGTGGGCCGCAGCCTGCGTTCGGGCAGCACGCGCACCATCGGCCTGATACTGCCCACGCTGTCCAACCCCGTGTTCGCGGAGTGTTTCGAAGGTGCGGAACGGTGCGCGCGGGAATCGGGCTACAGCGTCATGCTGACCGCCACCGGCTACGATCCCGCAGTTGAATCCGCCGCGGTGCAGGGCC
Organism: Achromobacter sp.; assembly: GCA_032153965.1. GTDB lineage: Bacteria > Pseudomonadota > Gammaproteobacteria > Burkholderiales > Burkholderiaceae_B > Achromobacter. The sequence continues at coordinate 11,211 of JALDYL010000136.1, forward strand.
TGATGGACCATCAGGTGGATGGCCTGATCCTGACGGTCGCGGACGCCGCCAAGAGCGCCACGCTGGACGACCTGGACCACGCCGGCATTCCCTACGTGCTGGTCTACAACGAGTCCGGCGCCCATCCCTTCGCGTCGGTCGACAATCGCGCCGCCGCCAGCGACATGGTGGCCCACCTGGCCGCGCTGGGTCATCGCCGCATCGCCCTCGTGACGGGTCCGCTGACTGCATCGGATCGCGCCCGCCGCCGCTTGACCGGCGCGCGCGCCTGCGCCAAACGGCTGGGCCTGGACGACATCCAGCACATTTCCATGAGTTCGCACACGGGCAGCGACCTGGATGCCCTGAAGGCCGCGCTGCGCGGCAAGCAGGCGCCCACCGCCCTGTTCTGTTCCAACGATCTGCTGGCCACGGCAGTCATCGCCGACCTGGTGGGCCTGGGGCTTTCCGTGCCCGCCGATATCTCGGTATGCGGATTCGACGGCATGCGCTTCGGCGCGTTGCTGACGCCGCCCCTGACCACCGTGGCCCAACCCAGCGACGGCATCGGCGAAACCGCGTGCTCGAACCTGCTGGCGCAGATCCAGGGCCAACCGCCGCACTCGGACCGTCTGCCGCATTGCATCGTCGTCGGCGGCACCGCCGCGCCCGTGCGCCGCTAAGGCCTCTCCCTACAACAACCATTCACCTGCACACGCGTCATGCTCATCGCACAAATCACCGACCTGCACATGCGCACCCCCGGCGACAAGGCCTACGGCATCATCGATCCGGCGGCCTTCCTGGCGCCCGCGGTGCGCGCGCTCAATGCCCTGACCCCGCGGCCGGACTGCGTGCTGATCACGGGCGACCTGACGGACCTGGGCCGCCCGCACGAGTACCAAGTGCTGCGCGACCACTTGCAGGCGCTGGAAATTCCATATTTCCTGCTGCCCGGAAACCACGACGACCGCGCCCAGTTGCGCGCAGCCTTCCCGGACCACGCCTATCTGCAAGGCGAGAGCCCTTTCATCCAGTACGCCATCGAGACCTATCCGCTGCGCATGCTGGCGCTGGACACGGTGGTGCCCATGAAGAGCCACGGCGAACTCTGCCAGGACCGCCTGGACTGGCTGGCCACGCGCCTGGCCGAGCAGCCCGAACGGCCCACGCTGGTGCTGATGCACCATCCGCCTTTCCTGACCGGCATCGAGCACATGGACGCCATCGGCCTGCTGGCCGGCGCGCCGGAACTCGAACGCATCGTGGCGC
>JALDYL010000417.1:0-2794 GCA_032153965.1 Achromobacter sp.
GTCATGGCGTCGCGGCGGATGAAGGGCGCCATGTAGGTGTCGAAGGAGCTGAAGGCCTGGGCGCCGGCCCATTCGTTCTGCAGCGTGCCCAGGAAGTTGACGATCTGGCCGATGGCCGCCGACATGTGGCGCGGCGGCGTGGCTTCGACCTTGCCCGGGATGCCGTTGAAGCCTTCGGTCAGCAGCTGGCGCAGCGACCAGCCGGCGCAATAGCCGCTCAGCATGTCCAGGTCGTGGATGTGGATGTCGCCTTCGCGGTGGGCGCGGCCCGCTTCGGGCGCGAACACGTTGGACAGCCAGTAGTTGGCGGTGACCTTGCCCGCCACGTTCAGGATCAGGCCGCCCAGGCTGTAGCCCTGGTTGGCGTTGGCGTTGACGCGCCAGTCGCGCTGGTCCAGGTATTCCTCCATCGCGCTTTCCACGTCCACCAGCGTGTGGCGCAGCGCGCGCAGCCGGGCGTGCTGTTCGCGGTGCACGATGTAGGCGCGCGCCGTGCGCCAGTGGCCGGCCTGGACCAGGGCTTCTTCCACGCGGTTCTGGATGGTCTCGACGCCGGGGCAGGGTTGGCCTGCCAGCGCGGCGATGACGGTATCGGTCAGGGCTTGCGCGCCCGCCAGGTCCAGTTCTCCCGTGCTGTTGCCGGCCGCCGCCATGGCCTGGGCGATCTTGTCGCGGTCGAACGCCGCGACCCGGCCGTCGCGCTTGAGGATGTGCTGGATATGCATGACTGACACCATATGTAGTAGGGTTTGAAAACTCTACCACCACATATGGTGCGGGTATCGCCCCGCAGCGCCTGGATGTCAGCCTTGCTTGATGCGCGTCAAACGCGCGCTTCAGAAGCCGATGCCGACGCCGGCCAGGGATATCGCCACGGCCAGCGCGGCGGTGCCGGCCGCCGGGCGCGGCGCCCACGACAGCATGCCGACCCAGAGCAGGGCGCCGGCCGAGAGCCAGCCCAGCCATGCCACCACGCCCACGGTATTGCCCCACAGCCCCACGCAGGGCAGCAGGGCCAGCGCCAGCAGCAGCACGCCGGCGCCGCGCAGCGCGCGGGTATGGCTGGCGGAGGGATCGCGGCCCCAGATCTGGTCGTAATGGCGCGGCATGGCCAGGCTCAGGCAGGCCATGCCCGAATAGGTCAGCAGCAGCGCCATGGCAATTGCGTACAGGTCGTTGGTGTTCATGCGGCCGCCTTTGTGTCACTGCGGGGATTGCGCCGGGCGGGCGCGGTTGCCGGCCGCCGCCACAACAGCAGGGCCGCCCAGCCCGATAGTACGCCGAATGCGACGGACGTCAGTTCGACGCCGGCGCTTTCCCAGTCGCCGCGCGCGATCTGCGCCAGTGGATGGTCGCCCAGCGTGGCCAACGACAGCGCCGGCAGCAGCAGGCACAGCGCCGACAGCAGGGCCAACTGCGCGATCCAGGCGCGGCGCGGGCTGCTCAGCCAGGCATGCGCCAGCGTCAGCGCCCATACCAGGAAGAAGCAGCGCAGCTCCCACAGCGCGCGGTTTTCCAGCGCCACGGGCAGCAGACGGTTGGCCCAGAAGTAGCTGATGCAGGCGATGGCCAGTCCGGCCAGCGCGGCCACGTTCAATCCTTCTATCAGCCGGTACATGCGCGCCGTCGCGCTGCCGAATTCGCCGCCATGCTTGGCGCGGCGCTTGACCATGAACAGCAAGGCGCCTGTGCCCATCATCGCTGCGCCGGCCAGGCCGCAGAGGAAATACAGCCAGCTCACGGCCAGTCCGCCGAACCTGGACATGTGCAGATTGCTCATCACCTGGAATGTCAGCGACGGCGCGCCGCCGTGCACGCCGGCCGGGGGGCGCAGGCGCAGCAGCTCGCCGCTGGCGGAGAACTCGGCCATGCCGGTGGAGGCGCTGAGGTTGCGGAAAGTGTCGGCGTCTTCGTTCCAGCCGTAGACGCCGATGCGCATGGAGCTGTCCTCGGGGTTGTTGATGACGATGGCGCGCGCCTGCTGCCCGATCAACTGTTCGCCGCGGGCCACTATGGGCTCCAACGCCGGCATGGCCAGCGCCACGCCGGTGCGCGCAGGCCGCTCCTCGCCCGTAAGCTCGGCCAGGTACAGGCTGCTGGCCTGCGGGCCGGCGCCATAGGTCGCCGCGACGGGGGCGGGCATGAGCTGGGCGCTGGAAATCACAATGCCGGTGTAGGCGATCATGAACTGGAAGGGCAGGGTCAGCACCGCCACCGCGTTGTGCGCGTCGAGCCAGGAACGCTGGCCCTTCTTTGTGCGGAAGGTGAAGAAGTCCTTGAAGATGCGCTTGTGCGTGACCACGCCGGAAATCAGCGCGACCAGCATCGCCATGCTGGCGAAGGCGACGATCCACAACCCCAGGCCGGCATCGTGCAGCGTGTAGTGGAAGTCCACGAAATGCGTGCCGCCCATCGTCGCGCGGCCTTCGGCGTCGTGGTGGTCAGCCATTTCGGCGCCGGTCTCGGGGTCGAGTTCGGCATCCGCGTACTGGCCGTTCTGATCGAACCAATAGGCGGTCAGTCCGTTTTCGTGAAAGCGGTCCACCGGCCAGATTTCCCACATGCCCGCGCCGCCATGGTTGCGCGCCATGTAGTCCACCGCCAGTTCCAGCCGGCGGGCGCGGTCCACCGGCACGCTTTCTTTCTGCGCCGCCCGGGCTTCCGCCACCTGATGCTCGGGCGTCATCCAGTGCGTGATGGGGCCGGAGAAGACGGCCAGCGATCCCGTCAGGAAGACGGCGAACAGCAGCCAGGAAAACCACAGGCCGACCCAGGTGTGGAGCCAGGCCATGGA
>JALDYL010000137.1:0-12405 GCA_032153965.1 Achromobacter sp.
GCGCCGGCCCCTGCGGTCGATCCGCTGGCCGGCCTGCCGGCCGACGCGCCCTGGTGGCAGCGCTGGCGCGCCGAAATGGCCTCCTGGCCTGGTCGCGCCGGCTCCGCGCTGGCGCATGAACTGGGCGGCCTGATCACGATCCAGCGCGTGGACGAACCTGCCGCCTTGCTGCTGTCGCCCGATCAGGCCGACCAGGTGCGCGGCACGCTGCGCCAACGCCTGCTGACCGCGCAACTGGCCATGCTGATGCGTCAGCCCGCCGTCTGGAAGAGCGAACTCGACAACGTCGGCGTCACGCTCGCCAAGTATTTCGACAACCGTTCCCCCGACACCGTCGCCGCCCAGACGCTGGCGCGCGAACTGGCGCAGACCGACATCGCCGTGCGCATGCCGGAAGTGGCCGACAGCCTGAACGCCGTGGCTGCGCTGCGCGCCGCGGGCTTCAAGACCAGCGGACAGGACTGAGGCTTATGCGTACCTGGTTCTGGACACTGCTGCTCGCCGTCGTCGCCGTCGCCCTGGCGGTGGTGCTGCGTTCGCACTCCGGCAACGTGCTGTTGCTGGTCTGGCCGTGGCGCATCAGCATGTCGCTGACGCTGGCCGTCCTGCTGATCGTCGCGGCCTTCATCGTGCTGTACGTGGGCCTGCGCCTGCTGGCATGGCTGCTGGCCATCCCCGACCGCGTGCGGGCCTGGCGCGGCAAGCGCGCCCAGGCGCGCGACCACGAACTGCTGGAGCGCGGCTGGATCGGCCTGCTGGAAGGGCGCTACACCACCGCCGAAAAAGATCTGATCAAGCTGCTGGACCAGACCAAGGTCCAGACGCGCCGCGTGCTGGCGGCCTTGTCCGCCGCCCGCGCCACGCATGGCCTGGGCGAGTTCGATCGCCGCGACCGCCTGCTGGCCACTGCCCAGGAACAAGCCGGCACCGACGCCGGCCTGATCGAAGCCACCGCCACGGTATCGGCCGACATGCTGCTGGACCAGGGCCGCGCCGAGCGCGCGCTGGCCGTGCTGGAGCCGCTGGCCGACGGCGGCGCGCGCCATCTGCACACCATGCGCCTGCTGCTGCGCGCCCACACCGCCCTGCATCATGACGAACAGGTCTTCACGCTGGCGCGCGGCCTGGTGCGGCGCAATGCGCTGGCCCGTTCCGAAGCCGATCACCTGATCGACGCCTCGGGCGCGGCGCGCCTGCGCGCCGCCGCCGCGGGCGGCAGCGAAGCCTGGCGCCCCATCTGGAAGGATCTGAAGGCCGAGGAACGCCTCCTGCCGGAGATCGCGCTGGCTGGCGCGGCCGCGTTCGAGGCCGCCGGCGAAGCCAGCGAAGCCGCGCGCGTGCTGGAAGCTGCGGTCGCCGTGAAGTTCAATCCGGCCCTGGTGGCCGCCTACGCCCGCTGCGAAGCCGAACAGGTCTCGCGCCGGCTGGCCCGCGCCGAGACCTGGCTGCAACAGCGGCCCACCGATCCGGACCTGCTCACCGCGCTGGGCATGCTGTGCCTGAACGGCCAGCTCTGGGGCCAGGCTGAACGCTATCTGCTGCGCAGCCTCAGCCGCCGCAGCGATGCGCAGACGCATGCGCTGCTGGGCAGCCTCTATGACCGGCTGGACCGTCCCGCCGACGCGGTGCGCCACTGGCGCCTGGCAACGGCGGCCAGCATGGCGCTGCCGGTGCTGGCGGCGGATGCGGCCTTGCCGGCCGCGGATACGGGTTCCGATCCTTATCGCGTGGACGCCGAGGGCGGCTATGCGGTGGGGTTGTCCGATGCCGACAACGACACCGAACTCGGCGGCGATTATCCCGCGCTGCCGCCGGCCGTCGCGGCCTCGGCCTCCGACTATGTGCTGGATCCGGATGCCCGCGTGAACAAAGAGCAGCGCGAGCGCGCGCTGGCCCCCGAGGATGCCCCGCTGGCCGGCGGCAGCACCTCCGACATCGACGAGTACTTCGACAGCGCCCCGATCCCGGCGGCGGCTTTCGATGATCCCGTGCCCACGTACGCGCCGGCTCAGCCCGCAGGGTCCAAGCCCGCGCCGGCCCCCGCGCCCGTGCCGGCTACCAAGCCGCCGTTCAAGGACGACGGCTCGATTTGAACAATCCTTCAGACACACAACAAGGTTGAATCATGAGTCTTGATCGCGTCTCCCCTGGCAAGAAGCTGCCGGAAGACTTCAACGTCATCATCGAAATCCCCATGAACGCCGACCCGGTGAAGTACGAGGTCGACAAGGACACGGGCGCGATTTTCGTTGACCGCTTCATGCTGACCGCCATGCACTACCCGTGCAACTACGGCTACATCCCGCAAACCCTGTCGGAAGACGGCGACCCCGCCGACGTGCTGGTCCTGACCCCGTTCCCCATCCAGATCGGCGCCGTCGTGCGCTGCCGCGCCATCGGCGTGCTGGAAATGGACGATGAGTCGGGCGGCGACGCCAAGCTGTTGGCCGTGCCGATCGAAAAGCTGTACCCCCCGTACCGCAACATCAAGTCCTATGAAGATCTGCCGGCGGAAGACATCTCCCGCATCCAGCATTTCTTCGAGCACTACAAGGACCTGGAAAAGGGCAAGTGGGTCAAGGTCAAGGGCTGGAAGGGCCTGGACGCCGCGCACGAGGAAATCGTCCGCAGCGCCGAGCGCTACAACAAGGCTTGATTACAGCTTCCTGGATTTGGCCGGCGTAGCGCCGGCTGACGTCTTGATGCGGCGCGGCCGCGACGGCATGATGCCGATCGCCGCCGCGCCGTTGCTTTGCGGGGCCTGCAGATTGCGCGACACCTGCGCGGCCGCGATCTGGATGCGCGCCTGCAGTACCTCCAGCCGCTCGGCCGAGGTGCGCGCTTCGGCGGCGATGAACACCAGGCTGCCCACGACCTTCTGTTCGGCGCTGAAGATGGCCGAGCCTATGCCGATCAGCCCACGGTCGACCTCGCCGTGCGACACGTACACGCCGGCCGCGCGCAGGCGCTTGAGGTTGGCGCGGAACTCGTCCCAGTCCTCGCCCAGTCCGGCGTCGCGGATCTCGGCCGCGTGCCACAGCATCAGGTTGCGCAGCTGGTAGGGCGGCAGGTTGGCCAGGATGGGCTTGGCCGTGGCGCCATGGAACATGGTGTACGGGCGGCCGCGGGCGTAGCTCGATTCGATGGAATCGTCGGTCCAGTAGCGGTCCACGCACATGACCTTGTCGCCGTAGTAGTTGCACAGCATCAGGTTGGCGTGCAGTTCGTCGCCGGTGGCGCGCATGACCTCGCGCGCCGCGCGCATCAGCGGGTCGTGCTGGCGCAGGTGGCGGTCCAGCTCGATGATGCGCGAGCCCAGCACGTAGGCCCCGCCCGAGGTCGGCGCCAGCAGCCCGCTTTCGGTCAGCGACTTCAGGTAGCGGTACGCCGTGGCGCGCGAGCAATCCAGATGCGCCATGACGTCTTCCTGGAACGCGGCGGTGGTGTCGTCGCGAAAGAGGTCGAGGATGGACAACATGCGGTCTGGAGTGCTCATTGCGGGAGGGCGCGCCTAGTGAATGTGGAAGCCGCCATTGACGTCGACCACGATGCCGGTTGAGTAGGAGGACAGGTCCGAGGCCAGGAAGAGTATGGCCTGGGCGACTTCGGCGGGCGAGCCGAAGCGCTGCAGCGGAATGCCCTGTTTGAGTTCTTGTTCCCAATTTTCGCCGAATTTTCCCAGCGTCATGTCCGTTTCGATGATGCCGGGCGCCACGCAATTGGCGCGCACCCCGCGCGGTCCCAGCTCGCGGGCCAGCGCTTTGGTGAAACTGATGACGCCGCCCTTGGACGCCGCATAGTGCGAGCCGCCCAAGAGGCCGCCGCCGCGCAGCGCGGCGGTGGAACCCAGGTTGACGATGGCCGGGCGCCGCGGGCTTTGCAGCAGCTCGGGCAGGGCTGCGCGCGTGACGTTGTAGGTGCCGGTCAGGTTCACTTCCACCATGCGGCGGAACTCGTCCTCGGGCAGATCCCAGATGCGCGTGGCCGCGACAATGCCGGCATTGTTGACCAGCACGTCGATGCCGCCGAGCGCTGCCCTGGCGCGGGCGATCGCCGCCTCGCAGGACGCGGTGCGCGACACGTCGCAGTGCAGGTCGATGCGGCCGCAGGCCAGCGCCGCGTCGGCGCCTTCCGGATAGGCCTGGTCCAGCACGGCGACGGTGGCGCCCTGCGCGATGAAGAGGTCGACGATGGCGGCGCCTATGCCACGGGGGTTGGCGCCCCCCGTGACAATGGCGCGCTTGCCGGCCAGCAGCCCAAGCGCGCCGTCCATCACGATTTCACCAGCGGGCAGGCGCCGTCCTTGAGCGGACGGAAGGCCTGTTCGGCGGGGATCTTGCGCACCAGGTTGTAGTAGTCCCAGTCGCGCTTGGACTCCGCAGGCTTCTTGACCTGGAACAGGTAAAGATCGCGCATGATGCGGCCGTCCTCGCGGATGCGGCCGTTCTCGGTCATGAAGTCGTTGATGGGCGTCTCATGCATCTTCTTCAACACCGGCTCGGAAGCATCCGTGCCCGCGGCCTTGACGGCGTTCAGATAGTGCATGGCGGCGCTGTAGTTGCTGGCCTGGACCATGGACGGCATGCGGCCGGTGCGCTTGAAGTAGCGCTCGGACCATTGCCGCGACTTGTCGTCCAGGTCCCAGTAGAAGGGCTCCACCAGGTTCAGGCCCTGCGCGTATTCCAGCCCCACGCTGCGCACGTCGACGATGCTCATGAAGAGGGCGGCCACGCGCTGCTTGCTGCCCATGATGCCGAACTCGAAAGCCTGCTTGATGCTGTTGATGGTGTCGCCGCTGCCGTTGGCCAGGCCGATCACCTGGGCCTTGGACGCCTGTGCCTGCAGCAGGAACGAGGAAAAGTCCGCGCTGGCGATGGGGTGGCGCACGCTGCCCACGACCTGGCCTCCCTTGGCCTTGACCACCGCCATGGCGTCGCGCTCCAGCGAATGGCCGAAGGCGTAGTCGGAGGTGATGAAGTACCAGCTCTTGCCGCCGTCTTCCATGACGCCGTTGGCCACGCCGGTGGCGTAGGCGTAGGTGTCGTAGGTCCAGTGCATGCCGTTGGGCGAGCAGGCCTTGCCGGTCAGGTCGGCCGAGCCGGCGCTGGTGAAGATCACCACGCGCTTCATCTGGCGGGTCAGGTCCTGCACCGCCAGCGCGATGGCGGAGTTGGGCACATCCAGGATCAGGTCCACCTTGTCGTTCTCGTACCAGCGGCGCGCGGTCGCCACGCCGATGTCGACCTTGTTCTGGTGGTCGGCCGAGATCACTTCGATGGGCTTGCCCAGCACGGTGCCGCCGAAATCCTCGACGGCCATCTTCACGGCTTCCACGCCGAACTTGCCGGACAGGTCGGCCATCATGCCGGACTGGTCGCCCAGCACGCCGATCTTCACGACGTCATCGGACACCTGCGCCTGGGCGGACACGGACAGGGCGCCCAGCACGCAGGCGGCCAGGTTGTTCTTCAAACGGGTCTTCATGGGTATGTCTCCTCGGGGGCTAGTTTCTGTGCGCGCCATCCTGTGCCGGACGGTCGCGCCGGGGTCGGCTTATTCCAGCGTCTGGCCGGCGTAGGCGTCGATGAACATATTGGGTTTCAGGAAGAAGCTCAGCACCAGGGCGCCGTTGGGCGCGCGCGCCACGTGCTGGTTGCCGCGCGGACGCCACACGTAGTCGCCGGCGCAGACCTCGCCTTCGGCGTCGACGATCGAGCCTTCCAGCACGTAGGTCTGTTCGACTTCCACGTGCTCATGCAAGGGCAGCTCGGTGCCGGGCTGCCAACGGAACAGGGCGGTCAAGAGGCCGGTCTCCTTGTCCTGCATCAGCACCTTCATGTCTATGCCTGCCACCTGCGTGGGCTTCCACGGCAGATCGGCAACCTTGAGGAAGCGCGAAGCCAGCGGCGGCAGCGCATTGGCCGCGGGGCAGCCGGGGGTTTCTAAGGCCATGATGTCTCCTACCAGAACTCTTTATGAGAGATAAAGAAAAAATCTTGTTATTGAGTGTTTAAAAATAGTCGCGTATATTGAGATTTATGTCAACCATGTTTTCGCCGGACGGAAGCATGCAGCGACACAGCCGGGCCAAGAAATCCGGCACATATAAAACCAAGGAGACAAGCTTGAAACACGACTATCTGGACCGCACGTTCGGTCTGGCGGGGCGCGTCGCGCTGGTGACGGGCGCGGCAAGGGGACTGGGCTACGCCATCGCGCGGGCATTGGGGCAGGCGGGCGCCCAGGTGGTGATCAACGATCTGTCCGGCGAGGTTTGCGCCGCCGCCTGCGAGCGCCTGGCGGCCGAGGGCATCAAGGCCCATGGGGCGCCTTTCGATGTCGCCGACGAAAAAGCCGTGGCCGATGCCGTCGCGCAACTGGAGAGCGCCGGGCTGGAGATCGATGTGCTGGTCAGCAATGCCGGCAACCAGAACCGCAAGCCCGTGGTGGAAATGAGTTCCGCCGAATGGCAGGCCTTGCAGAACGTGCACGTCAACGGCGCCTTCCATTGCGCGCGGGCCGTGCTGCCCGGCATGGGCAAGCGCGGCTTCGGCCGCATCGTGCTGATGTCGTCGGTGGCGGGGCAGGCCACCATGCCCAACATCGCCGCCTACGCCACCGCCAAGGGCGCCATCGCGGCCTTCACCCGCGCGCTGGCCGTCGAATACGGCGCCAGCGGCATCACCTGCAATGCCTTGGCGCCCGGCTTCGTGCGCACCGATTTCACGCAGGGCTTGCAGGACAATCCGCAGTTCCAGTCCTTCCTGGCCACGGCGGTGCCGACCGGCCGCTGGGCCGCGCCGGAAGACATCGCGCCGGCCGTGGTCTACCTGGCCTCGCCGGGCGCCTCGTTCGTCAACGGCCACGTCCTGGCGATCGACGGCGGCCTGCTGGCCCGCATGTAGGAGCGCGACCATGAACACCCCAGCGGTCCTGTCCGCCCAGGGATTGATCAAGCGGTTCGGCGGCTTCAACGCCGTCGACGGCGTGTCCCTGTCCCTGCACGAAGGCTCCATCCATGCCTTGATCGGCCCCAACGGCGCAGGCAAAACCACCTGCTTCAACCTGCTGACCAAGTTCCTCACGCCCGACGCGGGCGTCATCCACTACCGCGGCCGCGATATCACGGCGCTGGCGCCCGAGCAGATCGCGCGCCTGGGCATCGTCCGCTCGTTCCAGATATCCGCCGTGTTCCTGGGCCTGACGGCGTTGCAGAACATGCGCGTGGCGCTGATGCGCCAGCACGGCGACGGCTGGCGCTTCTGGCGCAGCCGCAGCAGCATCGACCGCCTGAATGGCCGCGCCATGGAGCTGCTGGACGCGGTCGGCCTCTCCGGCCTGGCGCACACCACGGCGGCGCTGCTGCCCTACGGCCGCAAGCGCGCGCTGGAGATCGCGATGACCCTGGCGCTGGAACCGGAAATCATGCTGCTGGACGAACCCATGGCGGGCCTGGGCCAGGAGGACGTGACCCGCATCGCCGCGCTGATCCGGCGCGCGTCGGCCAACCGCAGCATCCTGATGGTCGAGCACAACCTGTCGGTGGTGGCGGACCTGTCCGACACCATCACGGTGCTGGCGCGCGGCGCGGTGCTGGCCCAGGGCGACTACGCCACCGTGTCCAGCGACGAGCGCGTCATCACGGCCTACATGGGTTCCGACGAGGAGGCGCACTGAGATGCTGGCGATCAAGGACCTCAACGCCTGGTACGGCGAATCCCACGTGCTGCATGGCGTGGACATGGAAGTGAAGCGCGGCGAACTCGTCACCATCCTGGGCCGCAACGGCGCCGGCAAGACGACGACGCTGCGCGCCATCATGGGCATCATGGACAAGCGCCGCGGCTCCATCCGCCTGAACGGCCAGGAGACCATAGGCATGGCGCCGCACCGCATTCCGCGGCTGGGCGTGGTGTATTGCCCGGAAGAGCGGGCCGTGTTCCGCAGCCTGGATGTGACCGAAAACCTGATGCTGCCGCCGCGCCTGGCCGACGGCGGCATGTCGCTGGACGAGATCTACACGCTGTTTCCCAACCTGCGCGAACGCAGCGCCAGCTCCGGCGGCAACCTGTCCGGCGGCGAACAGCAGATGCTGGCGATCGCGCGCATCCTGCGCACGGGCGCCCAGCTCATCCTGCTGGACGAACCCACCGAGGGTCTGGCGCCCGTCATCGTGCAGCAGATCGGGCATGCCATCCGCACCTTGAAGGAGCGCGGCTTCACCATCGTGCTGGTCGAGCAGAACTTCCGTTTCGCGACCAAGGTGGCCGACCGCCACTACGTCATGGAGCATGGCTGCGTGGTCGACCAGCTGTCGGCAGAAGAAGCGCGCAACGATCCCGAGCGGATCAAGCGCCGCCTGGGTGTCTGAGGGGAGAATCCACGTGTTCGAAATTTTCGGCGTGCCGTCCACGGCACTATTCGGCCAGCTGCTGCTGGGCCTGATCAACGGCTCCTTCTACGCCCTGCTGTCGATCGGGCTGGCGGTGATCTTCGGCCTGTTGAACATCATCAACTTCGCCCATGGCGCGCAGTACACGGCGGGCGCGTTCCTGGCCTGGATGCTGCTGAACTACCTGGGCGTGAACTACTGGGCCGCGCTGGTGCTGGTGCCGCTCATCATGGCCGTGTTCGCCATCGTGGTCGAGCGCCTGCTGATCTCGCGCACCTACCGCATGGACCACCTGTACGGCCTGCTGCTCACCTTCGGCATCGCGCTGCTGATCGAGGGCGGCCTGCGCCAGGCCTACGGTGTATCGGGGCTGCCCTACACCATACCCAAGGCGCTCTCCGGCGGGGTCAATCTGGGCTTCATGTTCCTGCCCTGGTATCGCGGCTGGGCGGTGGCGGTGTCGCTGGTGCTGTGCCTGGCCGTCTGGGTGCTGATCGAGAAGACCCGCGTGGGCGCCATGCTGCGTGCGGCCACCGAGAACCCGACGGTGGTGCGCTCCTTCGGCATCAACGTGCCGCTGCTCATCACGCTGACCTACGCGCTGGGCGTGGCGCTGGCGTCGGTGGCGGGCGTGATCGCCGCGCCCATCTACCAGGTCAGTCCGATGATGGGCTCCAACCTGGTGGTGGTGGTGTTCGCGGTGGTGGTGATCGGCGGCATGGGCTCCATCATGGGCGCCATCGTCAGCGGCTTCGGGCTGGGCATCATCGAAGGCCTGACCAAGGTGTTCTATCCCGAGGCCGCCAACCTGGCGATCTTCATCATCATGGTGCTGGTGCTGCTGTGCAAGCCCGCCGGCCTGTTCGGCAAACCCCTGCAGGTGCAGAACGTGCTGGCCGCCGAGGCGACGCGCGAGCCGGTGCAGCTGAGCCGCCGCGGCATGCGCGTGGCGATGGCAGCGCTGGCCGTGGCCGCCGTGGCCGCGCCCTGGTTCATCTATCCGACCTTCCTGATGAAGGTGCTGTGCTTCGCGCTGTTCGCCGCGGCCTTCAATCTGCTGGTCGGTTACGTGGGTCTGCTGTCGTTCGGCCATGCCGCGTTCTTCGGCGCCGCCGCCTACGCGACCGGCATCGTAATGAAGCTGTTGAGCGCCACGCCCGAACTCGGCCTGCTGGCCGGGGTGCTGACGGGCGGCCTTCTGGGACTGGCCTTCGGCGCCATCGCGATCCGTCGCCAGGGCATCTACTTCGCGATGATCACGCTGGCGCTGTCGCAACTGGTCTACTTCATCGCGGTCCAGGCGGGCTTCACCGGGGGCGAGGACGGCCTGCAGAGCGTGCCGCGCGGCAAGCTGTTCGGCATCTTCGACCTGGAAGGCGTGATGCCGATGTACTACTTCACGCTGGCCGTGTTCGCGCTGGGCTATGCCTTCGTGCTGCGCGTGCTGAACTCGCCCTTCGGCGAAGTGATCCGCTCGGTGCGCGACAACGAGCAGCGCGCCCGCTCGCTGGGTTACTCCACCTCGCGCTACAAGCTCATGGCGTTCACGTTGTCGGCCTCGGTGGCGGGGCTGGCCGGCGGCCTGAAGGTGCTGGTGTTCGGCGTCGCTTCGCTGACGGACGTGCATTGGCACGCCAACGGCGAAGTGGTGCTGATGGCGCTGCTGGGCGGCATCGGCACGGTGTTCGGCCCGCTGGCGGGCGCCTTCACTTTCGTGTCGCTGCAGAACTACCTGGCGCCGCTGGGCTCATGGGTGCTCATCGTCCAGGGCGCGATCTTCGTACTCTGCGTCCTGTTGTTCCGCGACGGCATCATGGGGCTGGTCTCGCGGGCCTGGCTGGCGCTTACCCGCAAGCAAAAGGAATCCTGATGTACCTGCATGTCGTAATGCTGCAACTGTCCGAGGCCGCCGACGCGCGCTTCCATGACCGCGTCCAGGGCTATTGCCAGCGCATCCTGGCCGAGTGCGAGGGCGTGGCGGGCTACGCCTTCCGGCCTAACGAAGCCAGTCGCTCGGACGGCCTGACCCACGCCGTGGTGGCGGCGTTCGCGGACAGTCCCGCGCACGACCGCTACCAGGTATCGCCTGCGCACCAGGAGATGAAGACCTACATGGCAGGTTTCATCGAACGCCTGGTGGTGTACGACGGGGAAATTCCTACTTTCAGCTGAACGCAGCCGACCGCGCCCAGGTTCCCGGAAAGGGATAAACTCGCGGATGACTTTTCATCGTCTGGCCCGCGCCCGCTGGGGCGGCCCGCGCTAGCGGGCGTCTCGCGGGGCTGGCTGTTTTCTACTGCCGGATTCCGGCCACGTATTCTTCATAGGTCGAGTGAACATGGACTACGTATTGCCCCCTCAGCCGCCCGTCGCGGTTCCCGTTGCCGGCAGCGCCGCGCTGTTTCCGGTGCGCCGCGTCTATTGCGTCGGCCGCAACTATGCTGAGCACGCCAAGGAAATGGGCTTCACCGGCCGCGAAGATCCGTTCTTCTTCTGCAAGCCGGCAGATGCCGTGCTGAGCGTGGCCGACGGCGAAACCGGCAAGATGCCGTATCCGCCCAAGACCTCCAACCTGCACTACGAGATGGAACTGGTGGTGGTGCTGGGCAAGGGCGGCCGCGACATTCCGGTGGAACAGGCCAATGATTGCGTGTGGGGCTATGCGCTGGGCCTGGACATGACCCGCCGCGACCTGCAAGGCGAAATGAAGAAGCAGGGCCGTCCCTGGGAAATCGGCAAGGCCTTCGATCTGTCCGCGCCGCTGGGCCCGATCCATCCGCGCAGCGTCGTCGGCACGCTGGAAAAGGGCGCCATCTGGCTGGACGTGAACGGCCAGCGCAAGCAGTCCAGCGACATCTCGCAGATGCTGTGGAACATCCCGGAAAGCATCTCCTACCTGTCCGGCCTGTTCGAACTGCAGCCCGGCGACATCATCTTCACCGGCACCCCCGAAGGCGTGGGCGCCGTGCTGCAGGGCGACGTGATCACCGGCGGCGTCGAAGGCCTGGGTGAACTCCGCGTCCAGATCGTTTAAAGTACGCTCCGGATCCGTATTCACCACTTCAGGAGCGCCAGCATGCGCAGCAAGATCGTGCTGACCGCCTTCGTCGTGTTCGGCTTTGTCCTCGCCGGTTGCAATACCGTCGCGGGCATGGGCAAGGACATGTCCAGGGCCGGCAGTGCCATTACCAACGCCGCCGACAAGTAATTGTCGCCACCGGCAAAAAAAAAGCCCCTTGAGCGATCAAGGGGCTTTTTCCTTTGGCGGCAAGGGGTTACAACACATCTCCGGCGTAGTCCGCGAGGCGCGAGCGCTCGCCGCGCTGCAGCGTGACATGCCCCGAATGCGGCCAGCCCTTGAAGCGGTCGACCACGAAGGTCAGGCCGGAACTGCCTTCGGTCAGGTAGGGCGTATCGATCTGGGCGACGTTGCCCAGGCAGATCACCTTGGTGCCGGGGCCCGCGCGGGTGACCAGCGTCTTCATCTGCTTGGGCGTCAGGTTCTGCGCCTCGTCGATGATCAGGTACTTGTTCAGGAAGGTGCGGCCGCGCATGAAGTTCAGGGACTTGACCTTGATGCGCGAACGGATCAGGTCCATGGTGGCGGCGCGCCCCCAGTCCCCGTTGCCTTCGCCTTCACCCATGTTCAGGACGTCCAGGTTGTCTTCCAGGGCGCCCATCCAGGGCAGCATCTTCTCTTCTTCCGTTCCCGGCAGGAAACCGATGTCTTCGCCGACCGGCACCGTGACGCGGGTCATGATGATTTCGGTGTAGCGCTTGGTCTCCAGCACCTGGGTGATGCCCGCGGCCAGCGCCAGCAGCGTCTTGCCCGTGCCCGCCTGGCCCAGCAGCGACACGAAGTCGCATTCCGGATTCATCAGCAGGTTCATGGCGAAGTTCTGCTCGCGGTTGCGCGCGGTGATGCCCCAGACGTTGTTCTTGCCGTGGGTGTAGTCGCGCAGCGTCGCCAGCACCGCCATCTTGCCGCTGACCTCGCGCACCTGCGCGTACAG
>JALDYL010000418.1:0-2780 GCA_032153965.1 Achromobacter sp.
ACTTTGGTCTTGGCGTTCTGCGCGTGCTGCTCCGCGTCGTGGCTGTACCAGAGCTGGCCCTGGCGCGCGTCGCGGATCTGCTTGAGCCGGTCGATGGCCAGCATGGATGCCGCCGTGTTCCAGGTGATGCCCGGGATCACGCCGGCTTCGTTCTCGCCCGTGTAGATGGCGTCCGCCGCAAGCAGCACCGTGCCCGTGTTCTTCAGCTTGACCTGCAGGGACTGGTGGCCCTGGGTATGGCCCTTGGTGTCTAGCAGCACGATGCTGCCGTCGCCGAACAGGTCGAAGTCCCCCTCCACCTGGATGAAGTCGTAGTCGCGCGTGGTGTCGAAGTCCTTCATGACGTAGGCCGCGCGCTGGAATTTCTCCGGCCACCAGGCAGCCCGCAGCTCCGCCTTCTGCACCACATGGCGCGCCTTGGGGAACATCTTGATGTTGCCCGCGTGGTCCAGGTGGAAGTGCGAATACACCACATACTTGACGTCGTTCACGTCGAAGCCGGCGGCCTTGAGCTGCCGGTCCACCACTTCGTCGCGCCCCTGAATGGAGTTGAACGCGCCGCACAGGCCCTGCCCCCAGTAATTGGCGCAGTTGCCGTCGGCCGTGGCCTGGTTCATGCCGGTATCGAACAGCACCAGCCCGCGTGGGTGCTGGATCACGTAGGCCGGCACGGGGATCTTGATCTTGGTGCCCACGTCCACCATGGCGGTCATGAAGCCCTTGTCGAGCTCGATCTTGCCCACGGACAATTGCATCAATTTGATATCGGGCGGCGCATCGGCCGCGTGGACCCACCCTCCCGCCATGACCGCGGCGGCGCCCAACAGCGATTTCCAACTCTTGCTCATTGCTGTCTCCTCGGACCAACAGGGAGCCGCTGCCGGACGGCAACGGCCGATCAGCCGGCGCCCGGTGTATCCCCGGGGTCGCGGCTGCTGTGCAAAAGGCAGGCAATCTTCTGTGTGCGGGCAACGCAACCGCTGCGCTCGGCGGCGCGGCGGGCAACGGCGTCTGGCGGCCGTTTCATGATGCAGAACTCTGACCCAAGCCTCCGAGTCTGCCTATTGAGAAATGCTTAAGCATGGCTTCGGCCAGCCGAAAGTGCTGGGAATCCCTAGTGGCGGGCTGGGCGGCACGATTGCCGCCCAGCCGTCGGACCGGTATCAGGCCGCCAGCGTTTCCCGCGCCCGCCCCCGGTAACGCTGCCACAGCTCGGCTTCCCGCAAGCGCGCCCGCTCGACGCTTTGCTCCTTGACATGGCCATAGCCGCGGATCGTGTCCGGCAGCGTGGCCAGTTCCAGCGCCGTGGCGCGATTGGCGGCGTCCAGCGTGCGGGCGAATTCCTCGGCCAGCGCCAGGTAGTCGGCCGCCAGTTGGCGTTCCATGCGGCGTTCGGCGGTCTTGCCGAACACGTCCAGCCAGGTGCCGCGCAGCCGCTTCATGGGCGCCAGCGCGCGAAACGCCAGCCCCATCCATGCACCGTAGGCGCGCTTCTGCAAGCGTCCCCGCGCGTCGCGGCGCGCCAGCGCGGGCGGCGCCAGGTGATAGCGCAGTTGGTAGTCGCGGCCGGGCTCGCCTTCGAACTGCTCGCGCAGCCGGGCCTTGAAGGCCGGATCCACATACAGGCGCGCCACCTCGTACTCGTCCTTGTAGGTCATGAGTTTGGCGAGGTTGCGTGCGACCGCCTGCGTGACCTCGAAGCGCTGCGGATCCGCCAGCGCGGCCTCGCGCGCCCGCAGCGCCGAAACCGCCTCCAGGAAGCGCGCGGCGTAGGCCTCGTCCTGATAGGCGCCTACGTGTTGCGCCAGCCGCCGGATCTGGCCGTCCAGGGATTCCGGCAAGGCCATCACCTGCGCCCGCGGCGCCGGCTTGAGCGCTGCGGCGCCATGGTGCGCGGCCTGCCGGCCCAGCTCGAAGGCGGCCAGGTTCTTGTCGACCGAGACGCCGTTCAGTTCGATCGCGCGCCGCAGGCTGTCCAGCGCCAGCGGCAGCCCGCCCTGCTGCCAGGCATAGCCCAGCAGCAGCGGATTGGCGTAGATGGTGTCGCCGAGCAGGGCCTCGGCCAACGGGCCGGCCTCGATGAAATCGCAGTTGCCGCCCGTGCTGCGCGCCAGCGCGGCTTCAGCCTGCGCACCGGGGAAACGCCAGCTGGGCTGCGACAGGAAGGCCGCCGTCGGCGCGGCGCTGCTGTTCACCACGGCGCGGCCATGGTCCGGCCGCAGGCGCGACAGCACCTCGGGCGAGGCCGACACCAACGCGTCGCAGCCGATGACCAGATCGGCCTCGCCCAGCGCCACGCGCGTGGCGTGCAGGTCCGCGGGTCGATTGGCGAGCTGCACGTGGCTGAGCACGGCGCCGCCCTTCTGCGCCAGCCCGGCCATGTCCAGCACGGTCACGCCCTTGCCTTCAAGATGCGCCGCGGCGCCCAGCAGCGCGCCTATGGTTACGACGCCGGTGCCGCCCACGCCCGCGATCACCACGCGATAGGCCGCGCGCTGGCGGATTTCCGCCAAGGCGGGACGCGGCGGTTCGGGCAGCGCAGGCAGGTTCCTGCCCGCGCCCGGCTTGCGCAGGGTTGCGCCTTGCGCCGTGACGAAGCTGGGGCAGAATCCCTCCACGCAGGAGAAGTCCTTGTTGCAGGACGACTGGTTGATGCGGCGTTTCGTGCCCAGCGGCGTGTCCAGCGGCTCGACCGACAGGCAGTTGGATTGCACCGAGCAGTCGCCGCAGCCTTCGCAGACCGCCTCGTTGATGAAGGCGCGGCGCGGCGGGTCGGGATA
>JALDYL010000138.1:0-12331 GCA_032153965.1 Achromobacter sp.
CGGCCGTGCCCTTGCGGCGCTGCAGGTCGTGGATCAGGTGCAGGATCTGCGCCTGGGTCGTCACGTCCAGCGCGGTGGTTGGTTCGTCCGCGATCAGCAAGGCCGGCTCCAGGGCCAGGGCCATGGCGATCATGGCGCGTTGGCGCTGGCCGCCCGACAGTTCATGCGGGTACGCGTCCAGCGCCCGCAACGGGTCTGGCAGGCGCACGGATTCCAGCAGATCCAGCGTGCGGCGCCGGATCTCGGCCCGCCCCAGCCGAGTATGGGTGCGGAACACTTCCGCGATCTGGTCGCCGATGGTCCGCAGCGGATTGAGCGCCGTCATCGGCTCCTGGAAGATCATGCCGATGCGCTGGCCGCGCAGCCGGCGCAAGGCCTCGGGCGCCAGCCGCAGCAGGTCTTGTCCTTCCCATAGCACCTGGCCGCCGCTTGCGCGCACGTCCTGCGGCAGCAGCCCCAGGATCGCACCGGCCGTGAGCGACTTGCCCGAGCCGCTTTCGCCCACCACGCACACGATTTCGCCCGCGCTGATGTTCAGCGACAGGTCCTTCAGCGCATGCGGCCGGTCGGCGCCGGGCGGCAGGTCCACGGTCAGGTTCTGGATGCGCAGCAATTCGGTCATGACTCTTTCAGCCTGGATGGAATCCGCGGATGTTAGGCCGGGACATTCCAGCGGGGAAATGCCGATTGCTCATTTGCTCATTCGCCGCAGGCGCCCGCGCCGGGCGAGCCAGGACGCGCCGGTCAAGGCTTGGAACCGAGCAGGTCCGACAAGGCATTGCCCAATTCCTTGACCGCGCCCGTCACGCCTTCGGCCGCGCCTTCCGCGCCGACGCCGATGGCGTGGCCGAAGCCCTGCGCCACCTGCGCCGCAAAACCGCGCGTCACCGAGAACTTCGGATTGTCGAGGTCGCCGGCCAGGGTGAATTGGAAGCGCAGCGCACCGCTGTGGTCCTTCATGGCCGCGAGCACGGCCTTGCGCGGCAGCGAGAACAGCGAGCCATCCCCACTGAATTTCAGTCCACGCAATGCCACCGTACCCGAGGCGCGCAGCTCACGGCGGGCGATGGCGGTCTTCATGTCCAGGTCCATGGCGCCGCCGGCCAGCGAACTCGCGCCGTTGTCCGCCAGATACGGCGCGGCGTGGCGGATGTCCATATTGCGCACCGACACCGTCATGTCCGCGTCCGTGCCGCCCACGACCAGCCAGCCCTGCGCCCGCACCGTGGCCTCCCCGTTCCGGTTGCCCTCGACCTTGCCGCTGAATTCCATGTCGCTGCGCGCCTGGGAATCCGCCATCGCCACCGGATGCAGGCGCGCCTGGACCTCCGAGAAGGGAATGCGATGCGGCGGCTTGGCCACCGCGGCATCCTCGAATTCGAGCCGCCCGCCACGCAATATCAGATCACCCACCCGCACGGGCATGCCGCGGCGTGCGCCGCCTTCGCCACCCTCGCCCGCGCGCAAGGCCGCCTGCAGCGCAGGCGCGATATGCAGCTCGCCATCCGCGCCGCGCACCACCGCGAAGTCGAAGCCTTCGACCGTTATCGTCTTGAACGCGGCTTCCTTGCGCAGGAACGCTCTCCATTCGGGTTCAAGCACCACGCGCCGAGCGCGCGCGTCCGCCTGGCCGGCGACGCCAGACACGGCCACGTCGGTCAGCACCACGCGCGTGAACCCGGCGCGCACCTCGCCCACCTGGCCGCGCGGGCCCAGCATGCCGGCGATGCGCAGCTCGACGATGCGAGTGGCGGCGAATACCAGCACGACCAACACCGCGGCCGCCAGCGTCGTGAAGGCGAGGATGCTTCCCCAAACCGACCGGCGGCGCGGCGCGGTTGCGTTCAAGCTCATTGTGGGCTCCGGAATTCAGGGGGCGGACCGCTCATCCTCGGGGATACGCAGCCCGGCAGCAATGGGCAAAAAGGACTAGCATGCCTGGCCCGCCCGGATAGGCAGCGGCGGATCCCTCGGCGTCCGTTGCGTAGCGGACAAAAAGCCAACGGCCCTGGCCGCTAATCAAAGCGGCCAGGGCCGTTACGCGACAGCCTGGCCAGGCCGGCAGCGCCAGCCGTAGCGGGGCCATCAAACAAGATCAACGCGGCATCTTGCTTTGCTGTCCCGGAGCCTGCCCCGGCTGTTGCCGGTCTTTCTCGGCATGCTGGCCGGATTGGTCGGGCTGCTGCCCGGGTTGGTTGCGGTCCCTGGGGTCTTCCTGGGCCTGTTGCTTCTGCTGCTGCTTTTGCTGGTCGGGCTGGTTCTGATTGGGCATTGCAAGTCTCCTGGAAGGCGGAAAAAGCTCCGCCATACCCACTACAGCAACCCGCGTGCCCAAAACCCGCGGAAGCCGTCGCCCGCCGCCGCGCACCGGGGGACGCAAGGGCTGCCGGTAAAGTCCGGCCCTATCGGTAAAAAATACGCTGGGGCCCGGCCCTATTGCGTGGCTGCGTGCCGCTTGCCGCGCACCGACTGCGGTTCCTGCGCGGAAGCGTCGTAGGTGTCGAGCCAGGACGACGCATAGGTGGCGGGCGCGGCCAAAGGTTCGCCCTGGTCACGCTGCGTGCGCAGCCGCACCATCAGCTCATCCAGCGGCATGGGGCGGCCCAGCGCGAAGCCCTGGCCGTAGCGGCAGCCGGCCGCTCGCAGGGCGGGAATGTCGGCCACGTTCTCGACGCCCTCGGCCACCACCCGGCGGCCCAGCCGGTTCGCCAGTTCCGCGGCGGTGCGCAGCACTTCGAAGGCGACCGCGCTGCGGCGCATGCGCGTGACGAAATACTGGTCGATCTTGACCTCGGACAGCGGCAGCGCCGACAGCAGTTTCAACGAGGCGTGGCCGGTGCCGAAATCGTCCAGACTGACCTCGCAGCCAGCGTTTTCCAGCTTCAGCAGCGTCGCGCGCAGCACGTCGAGTTCGCGGATGGGCTGGTCTTCCGTCAGTTCGACCCGTACCAGCGACGCGGGCAGCTCCGCCGCGTAGATGCGGTCCAGCAGAAAATCGACTGCGGCCTCGTCCGACAAGGTGGAGGCCGGCGCGTTGATGGCCACGGGTATCGCGATGCCGGCGCGCCGCATCGTCAGCAGCATGTCTATGACCCGCAGGCAGACGCGCTCGAAAAGCACCTTGTCCAGCCCCAGGCGGTTGACCGCCGGAATGAAGTCCGAGGGCATGATGACGCCCAGGCGGCGATGCCGCCAGCGTGCCAGCGCTTCGGCCGACACGATCCGGCCTGTCAGCAGGTCCACCTGCGGCTGCAACAGCATGCGCAGGCCATCCTTGCCGGTGATCATGGCGGCGATCTCGTCGTCGCTCGCCACCGAGTCTGTGGAAGCCTCGTGATTCGACGTCATGTCGACACTCCTTGCGCGCCCCTGGGCGAAAACCTGCGCTGTCCGGGCGCAGAATGAGGCACATTGGACTGAGTATTCCCAGCTACAGCGCTTTTTGTATGCCATTTCCAGACTTTCTTCCAGGCAATTCTGCGCCGCTGCGGCGGCAAAGTCACATATATGTATCCATACGTATTAAGCTGCTCGGATTCATGAATGAATCCGGATTTTCCGGCGGCCGTGGCCGCCCTCGCCGCAATGCCTTGTCGACATGGTAGGGTTTGCGTCGTTCGCCCTGCCGGGCCCACTGCTGCTGCATTCCTAGCGTGAAGAACCTGCTTTCCCGTTGGCGCGCCTCCCTGCGCAACGTCCTGTGGCTGGACGCCCTGCAAGCCGCGGCCATCAGCGCCGCGCCCGTCATCCTGGCCGTGCTGGCGCATGAACCGCGCCTGGGCTGGAGCGCCATCGCGGCGTTCTGGGCCTGCTTCGGCGATCCCGGCGGCCCTCTGCGCCAGCGCGCGGGCGCGATGCTGGCGCTGGGGTTGATAGGCGCGCTGTTCTGCTTCCTGGCCAGCGTCAGCGCGGCCCAGCTGTGGCTGCTGCTGCCGCTGACCTTCGTGTGCTGCACCTTCGGCGGCCTGCTGCGCGTGCTGGGGCCGGCCGCGGCCATCGTCGGCACCCTGCTGTCCGCAGGCTTCGTGGTGGCGGCCGAGCTGCCCGCTCCGACCTGGTCTGAAAGCCTGTCGTACACGCTGTTTTTCCTGGCCGGCGCGGCCTGGGCCATCGTGATGACGGCGCTGGTGTGGCGCAGGCGGCCGTGGAAGGACGCCACCCACGCCGTCGCGCACTGCTACCGCGGGCTGGCGGACTTCGCCGACGCATTGGCCCGCATGTATTCCGGGCTGGCGCCGGCGGCCAATCCCCAGGACTGGAGCGCCGTTACGCGCCCGCAGCGCAGCGCCCAGCGCGCCGCGCTGGAGGCCGCGCGCACGCGCATCCGCGAAGTGCAGGACGCGCGGCCTTCGCGCCGCGCCCGCGCGCACCAGCTGCTCTACCTGCTGGACAGCGCCGAGGACAGCTTCATCGCGCTGGTAGCCGCGGCCGATCTGCTGGAATCGAATGCGCCGCGCTGGCTGGGCCGCGGCGCCGGCGCCCACCTGTCGCACGCGCTGCACCGCTACGCCAGCCTGTGCAATGCCGTCGCCAGCACTTCGGACGTCAACGACGCCAAGCAGGCGCAGTGCCTGCGTGAACGCCTGGCCCATTACAGCGCCGGCCTGCACGAGCTGCGCGGCGGCGCCTTGGCCCACGCGCCCGAGCTGGCCACCATGGTGCCGGTGCTGGACCGCCTGCTGCATACCGCGCAAGCCGTGACCCAGTCGCTGTTCGACCAGGGCGACGCACCCGCCGCGCCCGCGCGCGACCGCCGCGCAGCCAACCCCATGCATGACGCCTGGCGCGCCTTGCGGCAGAACCTGAGCTTCGAATCCGACGCGTTCCGCCACGCGCTGCGCGTGGGCGTGGGCGCCACCATCGCGGTGGCGTTGTCCAAGACCTTCGCCGTCAACCACGGCTACTGGATGTCGCTGACGCTGGTCTTCATCCTCCAGCCCTACTTCGCGACCACCTGGCAGCGCACGCTGGAACGCGTGGCCGGCAGCGTGGCCGGCGCCATCGGCGCCTCGCTGCTGGGGCTGTTCCTGAGCACGCCCCTGTCCGTGGCGCTGGCGGTGCTGCCCATCGCGTTGGGCACGTTCGCCGCGCGCACCATCCATTACGCGCTGTTCACGTTCTTCCTGACTTCGCAGTTCGTGCTGGTCACCCACATTCAGCAGCCCGAGATCCAGGAGCCGATGCTGGCGGCCCTGCGCGCCTTCAACAGCGTGCTGGGCGGCGTCCTGGCGCTGCTGGTGGGTTTCCTGGTCTGGCCCGAAAAGGAGCCGCGGCAACTGGCCGGCGCCCTCAGCCTGGCGCTGGAACGCCACGCGGCCTATGCGCGCGCCTTGCTGCGGGCCAAGAGCGGCGATGCCGGCGCCGGACAGGATATCGTGGCGCTGCGCCGCATAGCCTGCCTGTCGGCCGACAATGCGCAGGCGTCCCTGCAACGGCTGCAGCAGAATCCGGTGCATCGCGACCGCAATGTGGGCACGGCGGAAAACCTGCTCAACGCCATGCGCCGCGTCACGGCGGCGGGCACGGTGCTGGAGATACAGCCGGCCCTGCCCGCCGGATCGCCCGCCGCCCTGGCGCTCTCCGAGTACGGCCCGGCGTTGGCGCACGCCTTGCATCCGCAGCAGCCCGCGCCAGGCACCAATGACCGCCAACTGGCCGTGCCCGCGGCAGTGTCCGCGGGCTATCCGGAACTGGCGGGGCCGTTGGACCGCATCGCGCAACAGGCGCGCCAATTGCGCCAATTGCGCGAGCGCGTGGAACGGGCCCCTGCCGCGCCCTAGCCGCCCGTTTGCGCGAGCCCCGGCGAACTGCCGCGGGCTTGACGCGCATCAAGGGCGAAAAGGCCGGAAAGCGTAACCATATACACATGGCACGCTTAAACAAGGAGGCCTCCATGTATCGCCGCATTTCCGTCCACCTGGACCACGGATTCGACTGCAAACGCCGCATTGAAGCTGCCCTGGCCCTGGCCAAGCGCCACAAGGCCGAGCTGGTCGGCATCTATGCCAACGCCGCGCCGCCGCAGTATTACTACGGCGAGTCCGTGCTCATGTCGCGTTCGCTGGGCATCATCAAGGAATTGCAGACGCAGAGCCGCGACGCGGTGGAAACCGCCTTTCTGGAGGCCGCGGCCGAAGCGGATGTCCCCGCCTTCATGCGCGCGGGCACATCCTCGCCCAGCGAGACCGTGGCGCTGCTGGGCCGCACCACCGACCTGATCGTGGTCAGCCAGGAAAACCGCGAAGACGTAGAAGCCGCGCACGAGATCGAGTTCGTCGAGCAGACCCTGCTGACCGCGGGCCGGCCGGTGCTGGCGATTCCGTCCAGCGGCGAGTTTCCGGTGATCGGCGACCGCGTGCTGTGCTGCTGGGACGGCAGCCGCGAGGCCGCCCGCGCGCTGGCCGATGCGGCGCCGATATTGCGCCTGGCCTCGCACATGACCGTGCTGACCATGAACGAAGGCGCCGCCGGCCCCAAGCACGAAGCGCCGTTCGAGGACCTGGTTTCCTATTGCGTGGCGCAGGGCATGCCGGCGCCCGATCACGTGCGCCGCGACATCAAGGGCGTCGGCGTGGGCAGCACCATCCTGAACGCCGCCGCCGACCATAGCGCGGACCTGATCGTCATGGGCGCCTACGGCCACAGCAAGCTGCGCCAGTGGGCGCTGGGCGGCGCCACCGCGTCCATCCTGAAGAGCATGACCGTGCCGGTCATGTTCTCGCACTAGCCGCTGCCGGCTACCCCCGGCGCACGGGCGTCAGCACCGGCTTGCCGGCAAAGTGCGCCGTGGCGTTGTCCAGGAACAGCGCCACGGTCGCATGCACCGCTTCCGGCGAGCGCCCTGCGCTATGCGGGGTCAGCACCACATTGTCGAGCTCGATGAGCGCCTGCGGCACCTCGGGCTCGCCGTCCACCACATCCAGGCCCGCTCCTGCGATGCGGCGCTCGGCCAGGGCCGCGATCAGCGCCTGCGTGTCGACCACGCTACCGCGCGCGATGTTCACCAGGTAACCTTCGGGCCCCAACGCTTCCAGCACCTGCGCGTCCACCAAGTGGCGCGTGTCCGCCCCGCCCGGCGTCGCCACCACCAGAAAATCCGAGGCCGCGGCCAGCGCGCGCGGGCTGTCGAAATAGGCATAGCCCGATTCCGGCCGGGCGCTGCGGCTGTAGTACCCCACATTCATACCAAAGCCGTTGGCGCCGCGCCGCGCGATTTCCAGTCCGATGGTGCCCAGGCCCAGGATGCCCAGGCGCTTGCCCGTGACCTGCGGGCCCATGAAGCCGCTCCAATGGCCTTGGCGCACTGAGGCATCGGCTTGCGGCAGGCGCCGCGCCGCGCCCAGCAGCAACGCCATGGCATGGTCCGCCACCGACACCGCGTTCGCGCCCGGGCCATGGGTCACGACGATCCCGCGTTCGGCCGCTGCGGCCAGATCGATATTTTCATACCCCACGCCCAGGGAACAGGCGATCTCCAGCCTGGGCATTGCCGCCATTTCCTGCGCGTACAGGCCAGTGGCGCCGCGCGTGAGCACGATGCGGATCTCGGCGCCGTGGTCGCGGATCGCCTGGGCGCGCGCCTCGGCCGTGGGTGCAAAAATCGCGCGAAAGCCGCGCGCTTCGATTTCGGGCAGGTAGTCCTGCACGCTTTCTATCAAGACAAGCAAGGGGATGGTCATGTCGGGAATGCCGCGGATCGCGGTGGGCTGCACAAAAACCCGGCGATCTTACGCCTGGGCAGAATCCCGCGCCACCCGCCGGTCCGCCAGATGGCCGCCCTGCGCCAGGGAGCGGTGCGCGAGCCGCCCGACGCGACCCGCGCAACGATCCGGCGGCTCCCGCTACAGCCGCCCGGTCAACAGCATCACGATCAGGACGATCAGCAATATGCCCACTATGCCGCTGGGGAAATAGCCCCAGCCACGGCTATGGGGCCAGGCCGGCACGGCGCCGATCAGAAGCAGGATCAGAATAATCAGCAGGATGGTCGACATGGCGACTCCTCGGTTCTTGTTAGCGTCAGTGGTATGCCGCAGCCCGAATCAGGGGCTGGGCGGCGTGATTTCCTTGCCAGGCGGCGACAAGGGAGGCAGGTCGACGTCCGGCTCGTCGGTATCCGGATCCACCGGCAGATCGCCGGGCGGCGAACCCGGTGGTATCGGATCAGGCTTGGGCGGAACGTGCAGGTAGTACGGGTACGCGATGTGCATGGCTGTCTCCGGGGGATAGTCCATTCATCCGTCAGCAAGCCGCGTGCCCGGACCCGCACGCGTTGCCGACGGGCACGCCGCATGCTGATGACAGCGCCCCTGTCCTCGTTTGCCGCAGACGACATGAGTCCACGTCCCCAATCGCCGCGCGGCGGCGCAGCGCTGATTTACTACGATGACAGCCAGGCAGGCTATACCCGCGTCCGTGCCAACGGCAGCGCCTTTCACTACCTGGACTCGCAAGGCAGGCGCATACGCAGCGCGCGGGAAATCAAGCGCATCGACGCCCTGGCGATACCGCCGGCCTATGAGCAGGTGTGGATCTGCCCGTCCCCGCAGGGCCACTTGCAGGCCACCGGGCGCGATGCCCGCGGCCGCAAGCAGTATCGCTATCACCCCGATTGGACCGCCGTGCGCGACGCGAGCAAGTACCAGAGCCTCGCGGCCTTCGGCCAGACGCTGCCGCGCATACGGCGCCAGGTCGAGCGCGATCTGCGCACGGCCGGGTTATCCCAGAAAAAGGTGATAGCCGTACTGGTACGCCTGCTGGAGACGACCCTGGTGCGCATCGGCGCGCGCGAGTATGCCAGGACCAACAAGTCCTACGGCCTGACCACGCTCAAGCGGCGCCACGCCAGCGTGACGGGCGAGCGATTCCGTTTCCGCTTCCAGGGCAAGAGCGGCGTGACCCATGACGTCACCGCCTCAGACCGACGGGTGGCGCGCATCATCAAGCGCTGCCTGGACATACCTGGTCAGCAGCTGTTCCAGTATCTGGACGAGGACGGCGCCAGCCACCCGGTCGATTCAGACGCGGTCAATGCCTACCTGCGCGAGGCCGGCGCGGGCGACTTCACGGCAAAACACTACCGGACCTGGGCAGGCTCGGTCATGGCCTACGCGGCACTGCAGGCGAGTCCCGGCGAGAGCGCTACCCAGGCGCAGAAGACGGTGGTGGAAGTGATCAAGCAGGTCGCACGGCGCCTGGCCAATACCCCTGCGGTATGCCGTGCCTGCTATGTGCATCCGGCCATTCTGGCCGCCTATCTGGACGGCACGCTGCCCACGCGCGCAGCGGCGCCGCAGGGGAGCCGCGGACTGAATGCGGACGAACGCCGCCTGCTGGCCTTCCTGCGCGGCGCGGCCGCCACGGCGGCGAACGCCAGGCAGGAATCACAGGATCGATGAACGCGCGTTCCTGGCCCGCGGCTGCGGTGCGGAGCCGTCCGCCCAGTTCGACTCGGTGCGCGTATCGGCCACGATGCGCTTGTCGCGCGCGGCTTCATCCGGCGTGGAGGCGTCTGGTTTATCCGGTCTGCGCGGAACATCGACGGGAGAGCGCGGCGGCAGTATCTTAGCGTTGTCTTCCGGCCGCTTGCCGGCTTGCGCCGGTTTCGCCGATCCGGGTACGGATGCTGGTTTCATGCGTCGCTCCTGCGATGGCTCCCCAAGGGGATTCGAATTCCCATGCTACGGCTCCACGCCCCCCGCGTCATCGCCGCGCGGCATCAAATTGCAAGCGGATGTGGCCTGGCCCCGAGGCATGCCGGTTGCGGCGCGTACCGGGCGCACACAAGGAGATGCAATGCGAGACCCAAATTTCGAGCAATGTGTGCAAGCCTGCTATGAATGCGCCGTCGCCTGCGACATATGCGCCTCCGCCTGCCTGCAGGAAAACCCGGCGCACATGCGGCGATGCATCGCGCTATGCACCGATTGCGCCGCCGTCTGCCGGCTGTGCGCGGCCATGCTGGCGCGCGACGGCGAGTTCGCCAATGCGCTATGCACCTTGTGCGCACTGATGTGCGACGCGGGCGCGCGCGAATGCTCTCCGCACGAGGCAGAGCATTGCCAGATCTGCGCAGGCGCATGCCTGAGCTGCACGCTGGCCTGCCGCGACATGCTGGAGGCCTGACACCTCCCCATCCGCCTTGCGGCCGCCCGGGCCGGTCCGCGCAGGCGCATTCCCCGCCCGAAAGCCAGGAGCTACCGATGGCCTCTACCAACACCCCCCTGCCCTCCGACTTTCCGGAGAACGGCCCGGACAACCGTGGCGCGCACAGGCGTGCACGGCATCCAGAGGCCTGGATCGACGATCTGGAAGCCACGCTCAGCGACGCCTCGGCCACTGATCTGGAGGCGCTCAAGGCGCGCCTGTCCGAGCAGCTGCACGCCACGCGTCGCAGCCTGCGCGACGCTTCCGACCATGCCGGCGACCTGATGCGGGAAACCATAGACTGCACCGAGGAATACATCCACGCGCGGCCTTGGCAGGCGATCGGCCTGGTCGCCGGCGCGGCCTTCCTCTTCGGCGTGGTGGTGGGACGGCAGTAGGCGCGGCCTGCGGGGTCGGCCGGGCATGGCATTTGCTCGGCAATGGACCAGGCGCCTGCCGCGCCTGGCCATCAGGAGACCCATATGAGCAAGCCCGATCGCGCCGGCACCGGCGCCCGCCCGCATCCCACGCCGCCCATGCCGGCCCAGCACCTGGAAAAGCCGGGGCAGGAAGCCGACATGGCGCTCAAGCCCCAATACCAGGCGCCGCAGTACAAGGGCAGCGGCAAGCTCGATGGCATGGTCGCCCTGGTGACGGGCGGCGATTCCGGCATAGGCCGCGCGGTCTGCGTGCTGTACGCGCGCGAAGGCGCCGACGTGGCGGTGGTCTATCTCAACGAGCATGAAGATGCCGAAGACACCCGGCGCGCCGTGGAAAACGAAGGCCGGCGTTGCCTGCTGATCCCGGGCGACGTGCAGGATGCCGCATTCTGCGAGCAGGCAGTGGAACGGACGATCCGGGAATACGGCAAGCTCGACGTGCTGGTCAACAATGCCGCCTATCAGCAGCATACCGACACGCTGCCCGAGATCAGCGACGAAAAGTGGGACACGACGCTGCGCACCAACATCACCGCCTACTTCCAGATGGCGCGCGCGGCGCTGCCGCATCTGCACGCGGACGCTTCGATCATCAATACCGGGTCGGTCACGGGCCTGCGCGGCAGCGCCAAGCTGTTGGACTACTCCACCACCAAGGGCGCGATCCATGCCTTCACGCGTTCCCTGGCCGCCAATCTCGCCGGCAAGGGCGTGCGCGTGAACGCGGTGGCCCCAGGCCCCGTATGGACGCCGCTGAATCCCGCGGACCAGAGCCCCGAGAAGATCAAGGAATTCGGCAAGCACACGGACCTGGGGCGTCCGGCCCAGCCCGAGGAAATCTCTCCGGCCTATGTCTTCCTGGCCTCGCCCGTGTGCGCCAGCTACATCACAGGCATCGTGCTGCCCATCACCGGCAGCGCGGGCGACTGAGGCCTGCGCTTGCCGCGTCCCGTCATTTCGCCGG
Source organism: Achromobacter sp. (assembly GCA_032153965.1). Classification (GTDB taxonomy): domain Bacteria; phylum Pseudomonadota; class Gammaproteobacteria; order Burkholderiales; family Burkholderiaceae_B; genus Achromobacter. The sequence goes on from JALDYL010000138.1 coordinate 11,551, forward strand.
CGCGATCGATGCGGGCGCCTCGCGCGACGCAGGCGAAACGGCCGGCGCTTCGCCCTTCACGGCGGGCTGGATCTTGTCCGGATCGGCGGGCGGCGTACCCTGCAGCTTGCGGCCCATGGCTAGATGCTCGGCCAGCATGGGCAGTGCGCGCACCGCGAAATCGCGCACCTGCGGATCCTTGGACTCGCGCGCCGCGGTCTGGTACAGGCGACTGGCGGTGGTATGTGCGTCCACCGCCGCCTTCTCGATGTAGAGCGCATCAAAGTCCGGGCCGGTCCTGTTGCCCAGCTGTTCCAGGGTGCCGCGGTCGGGTTCGGACGGTTCTCCCGGTAGCTTGACCTGCTTGTGCTGGGCCAGGGTTTTCAATTCGGCGTTCATGGCGCGGTGCTGCTCCAGCATTCTTGCGGCGTAAGCCTTTACGTCGCCGTCACTCGCGCGTTTCTGCGCCAGCTTGGCGGCGTCCACCTCGAACATGCCTGAGCCGGCTGCCGCCTGCAGGAAGCGGGCTTCCGGTTCCGGCAATTCCTGCGCCTGCACGCCGCCCAGCACGCCCGGCGCAGCCAGCAGGCAAAGTGCCACGATGCCGCACAGCCATAGCGTTTTCTTCATTTCCTTCTCCCTAGGCCTGGTTCGCCATCGTCGGCGCTTCCACATGCCGCGGCGGCGTCAAGGGGGCGAAGTCTTCCCATTTCCCGTTCAACCAGCGGCGCGAACACCAGGCCTAGCGCGGAGGCGCCCGCCACCGCGCCGAAATGGCCGCCCTTGGCGTCCGGATCGGCCA
>JALDYL010000419.1:0-2767 GCA_032153965.1 Achromobacter sp.
TAGCAGGCGCCCGCCGCCAGGATGATGGCGGGCGAGGCCGGCACGTTGAAGTGGTACGAAATGAGCAGGCCGGCCGCCGAGGCCGCCACGCCCAGACCCGCGGCCAGCGGGATCTGGCGCGCGGCCGAGCGGACCCAGAAGCGCGCGGCGGCGGCGGGCAGCATCATGATGCCGACCACCATCAGGGTGCCCAGCACCTGGAAGCCCGCCACCAGGTTCACCACCACCAGCACCAGGAAACCCATGTGGACCCAGCCTCCGCCGCCGCCGCTGGCGCGCAGAAAGCCCGGGTCCAGGCATTCGGCCACCAGCAGCCGGTAGATCGCGGCCAGCGCCAAGAGGGTCACGCTGGCCGTGGCCGTGACCAGCAGCAAGGCCGCGTCGTCCAGCCCCAGCACCGTGCCGAACAGCACGTGCAGCAGGTCCATGTTGGAGCCGCGCAGCGACACCAGCAGCACGCCCAGGCCCAGCGATATCAGATAGAACGCCGCAAAGCTGGCATCCTCGCGCAGCGGCGTCAGACGCGCCACCAGCCCCGCCAGCAGGGCCACGGCCAGCCCAGTGGCGATGCCGCCCAGCATCATCGCGCCCAGCGACAGGCCGGCCAGCAGAAAGCCCGCCGCCACGCCAGGCAGGATGGCGTGCGACATGGCATCGCCCATCAGGCTCATGCGCCGCAGCACCAGGAACACGCCCAGCGGCGCGGCGCCCAGCGACAGGGCGCAGGCGCCGGCCAACGCGCGCCGCATGAAGCCGTAGTCCAGGAACGGCGAGAACACCCATTGCGCCAGGCTCATGCGCGACTCTCCGCGTGCCATTGACGCGCCCGCTTCAGGTGCGCATCGTTCAGGGTCTCATCGGTGTCGCCCCAAGCCACCACCGAACCGGACAGCAGCAAGCATTCAGGGAAATGATCGCGCACCAGATCCAGGTCGTGCAGCACCGCGATCACGGTGCGGCCCTGGCCGTGCAGGCCGCAAAGCAGGGCCATCAGGTCGTCCGCCGTATGGCTGTCCACCGCGGCGAAGGGCTCATCCAGCAGCAGCACGGGCGCGTCCTGCACCAGCATCCGCGCGAATAGCGCACGCTGCATCTGCCCGCCCGACAGCGCATCCACGCCGCGTCCGGCCGCGTCGGCCATGCCCACGGTCTCCAGCGCGTCCATGCAGCGATCGAGTTCCGCGTTCGCATACCGGCGCCATCCGCCGACGCGGCGCCAGGCGCCCATGGCCACCAGATCCAGCACCGACACCGGAAATGAACGGTCGAGCTCGGCGGCCTGGGGCAGCCAGGCCAGTTCCGAACGGCCCGCGCCGCCGATGCGCACGCTGCCGGCCATGGGGCGCAGCACGCCCATGATGCCCTTGATCAAGGTGGACTTGCCCGCGCCGTTGGGCCCGACCACGGCGGTCATGCCGCCCGCGGCAAAACGCCCCGACACCGATTTGAGCGCGGCGTGTCCGTGCCAGCCGAAGGACGCGTCGGCCAGCTCGATGGTGACCGGCGCGCTCATCGCGGCCACCAGTCCAGCGCCCAGCCGGTCAGGGCCCACAAGACGGCCGCCGCGGCCAGGGCAGCGGCCATGCGGCGCCAGGCGGAAGCCAGGAAGGCGGAACGCGGCGGGAGGTCTTGCCGGGGCGCGGCATCGGGCCGCCGGGGCAAAAGCGTGAAATGGGACATGGAAGAAATGCGCAGGCGGAAAGCGGTGTAGCCAAGTTTTATTATGTTATATCATAACTAAACGGATTGATTCCACGGCGTTCGCCCGCATCTGGATGTTTTCTGCTACCTTCCAGGCATCTCGCGCGCATCGCGCGCGTTTTCCATAGAGATAAAGCCAGCCATGTCCGCACCGCCCCGCACCCCTCGCAGCGATACCGTCGGCGCCCAGCTCAGCGTCGCCGAAGCGCTGTGCGAGCAGCGCGGGCGCCGCCTCACCCCCATCCGCCGCAAGGTGCTGGAGCTGCTGCTGCGTCACGGCCGCAGCCTGAAGGCCTACGAACTGCTGGACGCCATGCGCGCCGTGCATCCCGGCGCCGCGCCTCCGACCGTGTACCGCGCCCTGGACTTCCTGATGGACGAGGGCCTGATCCACCGCCTGGACGCCGTCAACGCCTGGAGCGCCTGCCACGATGCCGGCGGCGCGCCCCATGACCTGCTGGTCGTCTGTACGGGCTGCGGCGCGGTCGCGGAAGTGTCCGACCCCGCCATGAGCCGCCAACTGGCCGAACGCGTCGCCCAGACCGGCTATGCCCTGGCCACGCACGAAACCGAAATCCGCGCGCTGTGTCCCCAGTGCCAGCAGAAGCAACCCGCCGCGGACGCGGGCCACGGCCACCACCATCATTAAGATCTAGTGCCGGCGGGCTGCCCGCGCCGCGGGCTCTCCGCCATCGGCAGCAAGCCCGCGCACGGCCTGTCGTCCGGATGCGCGCATCGCGCTCTTGAAATCCGGCAAACCGCCCCCAAATAGTGGTATCGCCCGATACTTGACGGCGTACGGACGCCATCTGGATGGCTACGGCCCCAGGGTTGACCCTGGGTTTGCCCCCTGCCCCCGACTGTGCTGTAATCCTGCGTCCGGCCGCTGCAGGCGGCCCACGCAGCCTGCGGCAAACACCCTCCGGCAAAGACTGGGAAACCCGTCCAAACGTCGCAAGACGGCGTTGCAAGACAGGGTTGCGATCCCCGCCGAGAGTTCCTGTTTAACGCCTTGACTTCACGCTAGCAGCTTCGCCATGAACACCCCGCGCAGTTTGGACAAAAT
>JALDYL010000420.1:0-2743 GCA_032153965.1 Achromobacter sp.
ACCAAGGTCGGCAAGCTCGACAAGGCCGCCCTGCGCCATAGCGTCGCGGAAATGCTCAACCAGGAAGCCGCAAAGGCCAGGGAGAACGGCAATGACCAGCACTGAATACGTCTTGAGCGAAACGCCCTTCATCGTGCGCCGCCGCGTCAAATGGGGCGACTGCGATCCCGCTGGCGTGGTCTACACCGTCACCTTCGGCGAATACGTGCTGTCGGCGGCCGAACTGTTCTACGGCCACCTGTTCAACGGCACGCCGCAACGCATCAAGGATGAGCACGGTTTCGGCACGCCGACGCGCGCGCTGTCCTTCGACTTCCAGGCCTCGCTGTGGCCCGACGAGGAATTCGACATGTGCGTCAGGGTCGAGGAAATCCGCACTCGAACCTACACCCTGCACGTGGCCGGCAGCGTGCGCGGCCAGCCCGCGTTCGACGCCAGGCTGACCCCGATCTGCGTGGCGCGCGGCGAACGGCGCGCCATCGAAGTGCCCGCCGCGCTGCGCGGCGCGCTGCAGTCATATCAGAACGCCTGTGCGCAGGCCGAAGCAAACAGGAGTGAAACCAAATGAAGATCGCTGTCATCGGAGCCGGCCCCGCCGGCCTGTACTTTTCGCTGCTCGCCAAGAAGCACGCGCCGCAGCACGAGATCACCGTGTATGAACGCAACCCGCGCGGCGCCACCTACGGCTGGGGCGTGGTGTTCTCGGACATCGGCCTGGCCTTCCTGCGCGAAGCCGACCCGGAATTCTTCAAAGCCTTCGTCGCGCACCACGAACGCTGCGACTATATGGAAATCATCCACCAGGGCGCCCGCGTGCAGGTCCAGGGCAACCATTTCTCGCGCACGGCCCGCATCGACATGCTGGAAGTCCTGGAAAAAGCCTGCCTGGAGGCCGGCGTCCAGATCCTGCACGAACAGCGGATCGACGACGTGGAGCGGCTGGCCGCGGAAGTGGATATGGTGGTGGCCGCCGACGGCAGCAACAGCGCCGTGCGCAAGCAATACGCCGAACACTTCCGGCCGAGCTTCGAACGCCGCCGCAACAAGTTCGCCTGGTACGGCACGCGCCAGCGCTTCCATCCGGTATCGCTGATCTTCCGCGAAACAGACCACGGCATCTTCATCGCGCACAGCTACCAGTACAGCAAGGACCTCAGCACCTTCCTGGTGGAAGTGGACCCCGACACCTGGCAGCGCGCCGGCCTGGACACGGCCAGCGAGGACGAAAGCCGCCGCTATTGCGCCGAGGTATTCCGCGCCGACCTGGGCGCCAACGAACTGCTGAGCAACCGCTCTCTCTGGTTCGAGGCCAATATCGTGCGCAACGAGCGCTGGTCGCATCGCAATATCGTGCTGCTCGGAGACGCGCTGCGCACCGTGCATTTCTCGCTCGGCTCCGGCACCCGCATGGCGATGCAGGATGCGATCGCGCTGCACCAGGGGCTCACGCAACATCCCGACGACACGCAAGCCGCGTTCGCGCACTTCGAGGCGCAGCGCCGTCCGGCATCGGCCAACTTCCAGACCGCCGCCGCGCGCAGCCTGGATTGGTACGAGAACGTGGCCGACAAGATGCACCTGGACCCGGTGTCCTTCGCCTACGACTACATGCGCCGCACCGGACAGGTCAGCCACGACGACCTGCGCCAGCGCGACCCGGGATTCGCCGCCGCCTACGAGACGCGGCACCCGCAAGCCGCAGCCGTGTCCTGAGCCAAGCCGTTTTGTTGTGAGTTCCCGGCGGCGGGCGCATCCGCGCTTGCGGCCTCAACGATAAGCGGCGCGGGGAAGCGCCGCAAAAACCATCCATGGAAAGTGGAGGAGACATGAAAAATACTCTCTGGTGCATGGCGCTGACGGGCGCCCTGGCCTGCGCCTCGGCGCAGGCGCAATCCGACAAATACCCCGAACGGCCGGTGCGCATCGTGCTGCCGTATTCGGTGGGCAGCGGCCCCGACGCCGTCGCCCGCATGCTGGGCGAACAGCTGACCGCGGCCTGGAAGCAGCCGCTCATCGTCGAGAACAAGCCCGGCGCCAACGGCTGGCTGGCGATCGGCGAGGTCAAGCGCGCCGCACCCGACGGCTACTCGCTGGCCGTGGTGGACAATACCCACATGACGCTGCAGCCGCAGCTCTACCGCAACCTGCCCTTCGATCCGGTCAAGGATTTCGTTCCGGTGGCGCCGATCTACACCACGCATTTCTTCATGGTGGTGTCGGCCTCGTCCCCCTGGAACAACGTCACCGACCTGATCGCGGCGGCCAAGGCACAACCGGGCAAGCTGACCTACGGCACCTGGGGCATGGGCAGCGTGGCGCACGTGGGCACGTCCATGTTCCAGACCGCCACGCAGACCAACATGACGCACGTGCCCTTCAAGGATCTGGCCCAGCTCTACACGGCGGTGGCCAACGGCGAGGTCGACTGGGCCTTCGGCACGGCCGCCACGGTGCAGAACCTGTACCAGGCCAAGCGGGTCAAGCTGCTGGCGCTGGCGGCGCCGTCGCGCCTGGGCTCCTACGCCGACGTGCCCACGGTCAGCGAGGCCGGCGGCCCCAAGGATTTCGAGTTGAAGACCTGGGTCGCGGCCTTCGCGCCCAAGGGCACGCCGGATGCCGTGGTCAAGCGCATCAATGACGCCATCGCCCAGGCCGTGGTCACGCCCGCGGTGCGCAAGCGCTTCGAGACCTATGGCTTTGACGCCTGGCCGCAGGACGCCGCCGCGCTGGCCCAGGCCCGCGA
>JALDYL010000014.1:0-52452 GCA_032153965.1 Achromobacter sp.
CCACTCGGGCACTCCTCCAGCGGAGAATTCGAGATTATGAACACTTTCAAATCCGTTGTCAAACGCTTCGGACGAAATATTCAAAACCCTTCTTCAACCACCGCTGCGTTTCCGCGCAGAGGGGGCGAAGCTTACAGGTTTCCGCGGATTGCTGCACGAAAAAGATCGGCGTACTGCTCCGAGGTGTAGTTGACGGGGTTGGTGCCGGCCGACGGGTCCTCCGCTGCCATGCGCCCCACCCGCTCCGCCTGGGCCTCGTCGATACCGATTTCCGCCAAGGTGTGCGGGATGCCCAGCGTCTCGCGCAGGCTCAGCACCCAATCCAGCACCGCAGCCGGGCCGGAGTCCGGCAGGTCCAGGTAGCGCGCCAGCGCTTGCAGGCGCGGCGCCACCGCGTGCTGATTGGCTTTCAGCACGTACGGCATGAGGATGGCGTTGAGCATGCCGTGGTGCGCGTCATACAGCGCGCCCAATGGGTGCGCCAACGCATGCATGGCGCCCAGCCCGCGCTGGAAGGCCGTCGCGCCCATGCTGGAAGCCACCAGCATCTGCAGCCGGGCCTGCAGATCGCCGCCGTTGGTAACCGCCTGCGGCAAGTATTCCTTGATCAGGCGCATGCCTTCGATCGCAATGCCCGCCGCCATGGGATGAAAGAACGGCGAACAGTAGGCCTCCAGGTTGTGCGATAGCGCGTCCATGCCGGTGGCCGCAGTAATCTTCGGCGGCAGGCCAACCGTCAACTCGGGGTCCAGGATCACGACGGCAGGCAACATGCGCGCGTGGAAGATGATGCGCTTCACTTCAGCGGCCTCGTCGGTGATGACGGAGGCGCGCCCGACCTCCGAACCCGTGCCTGCGGTGGTCGGCACCGCCACCAACGGCGCCATGCCTGCCACGTCGACGCGCAGGTAGTTGTCGCCGATGTCCTCGAAATCCCACAGGGGCCGCGTCTGTCCCGCCATCAACGCGATGGCTTTGGCCGCATCCAGCGCGGAGCCGCCGCCGAATGCGATCACACCGTCATGGCCGCCTTGTTTGTACGCGCGCACGCCGTCGTCGACGTTGCGGCCCGTGGGATTGCCTTTGATTTCGTGGAACAGGCCGCATGCCAGACCCGCGTCGCGGCAAGCCTGGATGGCGCCCGCCACCATGGGCAAGACGGCCAACCCGGGATCCGTCACGAGCAACGGACGCTTCATGCCGAGTCCGCGGCACAGTTCGGGCAGTTCCTTGATGCGGCCGGGGCCGGCCTTGATGGCGGTGGGGTAGTTCCAATTGACGCTGGGCACGGTCATGTTCGCTTCCTGATGGCGTCGTGTCAGACGCTGCGCAGATGAAAGGATTTGGCTTGCGTGAGCTGTTCGTAGCCCACCACTGACAGGGACACGCCGCGGCCGGAATTCTTGACGCCGGTCCAGGCCAGCGCGGGATCCAGGTAGTCGCAGCGGTTCATGAAGAACGTGCCCGTTCGGACCTGCCGGCCGATATGCAGGGCCGCGTCCTGGTCCTGCGTAAAGGCCGCTGCCGTCAGGCCATATGGGCTGTCGTTCATCAGGGCGATGGCCGCCTCGTCGCTGTCGACCGCCATGATGCCGACCGCGGGTCCGAAACATTCATCGCTCATGATGCGCATGCGATGATCGACCTGCGTCAGCAAGGCCGGTGCGACATAAGGCGAGCCTATGCTCGCTTCCTTAAAATGCGAGTCATCTATCATATTCATGGCGCCAGCCGAAACCGCTTCATCGATGATTCCGCGTATTTCGGCGGCAGCCTTTGCCCGCACGACCGGACCCAAGGTCGTGTCGGCGTGCAATGGATTCCCCAACACGTAGCTGCGCGTCAGTTCGACGGCACGCTCGACGAATTCGTCGTACCGGGCGCGCGCCACGTAGATGCGCTGGATGCCGCAGCAGGACTGGCCCGAATTGAAGAAGGCGCCGTCCACCAGGGTCTCGACGGCATGTTCGATCTTGGCATCGGCCCGCACGTAGGCCGGATCGTTGCCGCCGAGCTCCAGGCCGGCGCCGATGAAGCGCCCCGCCGCGCTCTCTTCCACGGCATGCCCGCCGCGTACGGAACCGGTGAACGAAACGTAGCCGATCTCTGGCGCGCGGATCAGCCGGTGCACGATGTCGTGGTTGGCATGCAGATACTGGAACACGCCCTTGGGCGCCCCGGCTTCGCGGAACGCGCGTTCGATGAACTCCGCACACAAGGGCGTCTGGTCGGAATGCTTGAGGATGACGGTATTGCCGGCCATCAGCGCGGGGACGATGCTGTTCACCGCCGTCAACAGCGGGTAGTTCCACGGCGCTATCGTCAGCGCGACACCTATCGGCTCGCGGCTGATGAAGCGCGTGAAACCGGCTTGCTCCGGCACCTGAATGGGCGCCAGCGCTTGGCCAGCAATGGCAATCATGTGGCGTGCGCGCGCCTCGAAGCCCGCCACCTCGCCCGGCGTGTAGCGCAACGGCCGGCCCATCTGGATGGTGATGGCGCGCGCGATTTCTTCCTTGGCAGCGACGAAGCGGTCGACGGCCGCGGAAACGATGCGCCCCCGCGCCTCCACGCCCAGCGCCTGCCACGCGGCCTGCGCGGCCTGGGCGTCGGCAAGCGCCTGCGCGATCTGCGCCTCGCTGGCATAGGGGCGGCGCACAACCTCGCGCCCGTCGATGGGACTGATGGTGATGAGTTCCTGGGTCATGTCTGCCCTGCGCAAGCGGTTGGGTTTGGATTCAGATGATTTCGAAGTAGCGCGCCAGTTCCCAATCGGTCACGTGGCGCCGGAACTGCCGCTCTTCCCATTCGCGGGTGGCCGCGTAGTGTTCGACGAAGGCGTCGCCGAACAGATGGCGCGCGGCCTCGGATTCGCGCAGGCGCTGCGCGGATTCCCATAGCGTGGTGGGCAGGCGCAGATGCGCTGGAAACTGCTGCGTGTAGGCATTGCCCTGCACCATCGGCTCGGGTTCCAGCCCTTGCTCGATGCCATAAAGCCCCGAAGCCAGGGCGGCGGACAAGGCCAGATAGGGATTGGCGTCGGCCGACCCGATGCGCACCTCGACGCGCTGCGATTTGTCGCTGCCCGGAATCAAGCGCAGCGCGGTGGTGCGGTTCTCCATGCCCCACGTGGCGTCCAGCGGCGCCCAGTAGCCGGGCACCAGACGCGAGTAGCTGTTGATGGTCTGCGCATACATGGCCATGAACTCCGGCAGGTAGCGCTGCACGCCGGCCATGAAGGAGGTTTGCGTCGCGCTCATGCCGTGCGGCCGGGATTCGTCGTAGAAGACGGAGCGGTTGGTCTTGTGGTCGCGCAGCGACAGATGGATGTGGCCGCTCTGGCCGGGATGATCATGCGACCACTTCGCCATGAAGGTCGCCATCAGCCCGTTCTGCTGCGCCAGCGCCTTGGTGAAGGTCTTGAAGAGAAAGGCCTTGTCGCCCGCAGCCGCGGCCAGGTCCACCGCCAGGGCCGCTTCCAGCACGCCCGGCCCGGTCTCGGTATGCAGGCCCTCGATGGGCATGTCCATGCGTTCGCACATGTCCAGGAGCTTGCGGTAGAAATCGCCTTCGACGGTACTGCGCAGCACGGAGTAGCCGAAATTTCCCGGCGTCCAGTTCTCCATGTTGCGGTAGTTCTTGGCGCGCACGGAGTGCGGCGTTTCGCGGAACATGAAGAACTCGTACTCGAGCGCGGCGTAGACGTCATAGCCCATGCCGGCGGCACGGTCCAGAGTCCGGTGCAACAGCCGTCGCGGACAGATGGCGCCCGCGTCGCCCTCGAATTCCGCCAGGAACAGCAGCATGTCTTCGCCGCCCGGCCCCTGTTCCAGCGGTAGCCGGCGGCCGCTTTGCGGGATGATCCTGAGCTTGGCATCGGGATAGGCCGTGTGCCAACCGGTGTACTTGGTGTTGTCGTAGAGCTGGTCGTCCAGATCCCAGCCGAACACCACGTCGCAGAACGCCAGCCCCGAGCGCAGCGCGCCCAGGAATTTGTCGCGCCGCAGGTATTTTCCCAGCATGACGCCATCGACGTCGGACAAACCTACCTTGATGTGCGAGAGCTGGCTGGCTTGCACCAGCCGCTCCGCGTCTTCCACCGTTGCTACCCCTAGTGCATGCATGCTCTTTCACCTTGTGGCTGAAGCGTTGCGTTGAACTGCGGGCGGGCGACGCGGCGTTCAGGTCATGGCCGCCTCCAGCACCCGCATCGCCTGGCGATGCAACTGCGGCGTGGCGGCCGCGACGACGCGGCCCTGCGATTCGAGGCTGAGCGGCTGCCCCGACCAATCGGTAATGACGCCGCCAGCCCCTTCAATAACGGGCATCAGCGCCAGATAGTCATACGGCTGCAGGCCGGACTCGACCACCAGGTCGACATGTCCGCTGGCCAGAAGGCCATAGCTATAGCAATCGCCGCCATAGCGGCGCATGCGCGCTGCCTGCGTCAGCGCTTCGAAGGCGGCCAGTTCCGCGCCGGCAAAGATGTCGGGCGAAGTCGCGTACAGAATGGCCTGACGCAATTCGGCGCAAGCGCTGGTCCGGCAGGCGGCGCCATTGAGCTGCGCGGATGTGCCGGCAGCGCCAACCCAACGCTCGTCCAGCATGGGGATGTCGATCACGCCGAGCACGGGTTTGCCCTGGTGCAGCAGCGCCAGCAGCGTGCCCCACAGCGGGTTGCCGGAAATAAAGGCGCGCGTGCCATCGATGGGGTCCAAGGACCACACGAATTCGGCTTCGGCATGCGAGGCGCCGAACTCTTCACCGAAGATGCCATGGTCGGGATAGTGCTGGGCAATCGCTGCGCGCAAGGCGGCCTCGACCTCTCTGTCCGCCTGCGTGACCGGGCTTTCGTCGGCCTTGGTGTCGACGTCCAGCGGATGCCGGAACCACTGGCGCGACAAGGGGCGCACACGGTCCGCCAGCGTCTGGGCGAACGAGGAGTACGCGGCCAGCTGCTGCGTGGATAACGGCGGTGAAGTTTGCATCGATGAGCTCCAGGCGTGGCGCGGGAGGATGCGCCTACGCCAAAAAAACCCTTGAATACAGGTTTTTCCAGTCTAGACACGTTGCCACAAATTTGCAAACATACATAAAACTGCAACCCGTCGGATTTGTTGCAGAAGACTGCCCGCCTACGTAGCTCGCCACCGTTGCCGTGTATTCCAACCGGAGTCCCATCATGCAATGTATGAAGAAGCTTAGCCTTGTGGTTGCAGTAATTTCCCTAGGTTGGACGCAGGCTCATGCCGGCGCCATCACCGTCTACACCGCCCTCGAAGAAGATGAAATCGCGGCCTACCTGAAGGCCGCCAACGCCGCCATGCCGGACGTGAAGGTCAATGTGCTGCGGCTGTCCACCGGCGATCTGGGCGCCCGCCTGATCGCCGAGGCCTCCAACCCGCAGCAGGACGTGATCTGGGGCTTCGCCGTCAGCAACATGCTGGACCCGCGCCTGCAAAACCTGCTGGAACCCTATGCGGCCAAGGGCATGGACGCCCTCCCCGCGCAGTACAAGGGCGCCGACCAGAAGTGGTTCGCGGCCACCGGCTACGTGGCCGCATTCTGTGTCAACACGGACCGGCTCAAGTCCAAGAACCTGCCCATGCCTACGTCCTGGGAAGACCTGACCAAGCCGGTCTACAAAGGTGAAATAGTTATCCCCAGCCCGGCGGCGTCTGGCACCGGCTATCTGCAGATCGTCGCGCTGCTGCAGGGCATGGGCAAGGAAAAAGGCTGGGCGCTGCTCAAGGACCTGGACAAGAATGTGGCGCAGTACACGCCATCGGGCTCGCGCCCCTGCAAGATGGCGCGTGCCGGCGAATACGCCATCGGCGTGTCCTTCGCCTTCCCCGCCATGCAGTCCATCGAAGAGGGCTTTCCCATCAAGATGGTGATTCCGTCCAAATGGGTGGGCTACGAGCTGGAAGCCTCGGGCCTGATGAAGACGGCCAAGAATCCCACCGACGCCAAGCGTTTCCTCGACTGGACGCTGTCGGCGCAGGCGGGCGGCCTGTACAGCAAGTACAAGGAACTGGTGACCATTCCCGGCGCCACGCCCAACAAGGCGGCCGAAGCCGCCGGCCTGCCCAAGGACCTGACCGCCGTGCTGTACCCCGTGGACTTCCCCAAGTCAGCAGCGGAACGGGACGCCACCATCAAGACCTGGCAGGAAACCATCAAGCGTTGACGGGCCGGCGACCGGTGATAAACCGGCTGCCGCCTGTCCTGGAGACGCCATGTATCTGGAATTGCGCGGAATCCGCAAGACGTTCGATGCGTCGGTAGCGCTGCAAGACATCGACCTGTCCGTGGGCGAGCATGAATTCGTCTGCCTGCTCGGCCCCAGCGGCTGCGGCAAGACCACGCTGCTGCGCATCGTGGCGGGCCTGCTGCCATTCGACCACGGCACCATCACGCTGGGCGGACGGGATCTGAGCGCGCTGCCTGCGCGCAAGCGCGGCTTCGGCATCGTGTTCCAGTCGTATTCGCTGTTCCCCAACATGACCGTGGCGGAGAACGTGGGCTATGGCCTGCGCATCCGTGGCGAATCGCGCGAGCGCATCGCCGCGCGCGTGAAGGAGCTGCTGACGCTGATCAAACTTCCGGACTATGCGGAACGCTATCCGTACCAGCTGTCGGGCGGCCAGCAGCAGCGCGTGGCGCTGGCCCGCGCGCTGGCGGTGGATCCGGCGCTGATCCTGCTGGACGAACCCTTGTCGGCGCTGGATGCGCGCGTGCGCACCGACATGCGCGCCGAGATTCACGACGTGCAACGACGCCTGAAGATCCCCACGGTGATGGTGACGCACGATCAGGAGGAAGCGCTGACGCTGGCCGACAAGATCGTCTGTATGAACGATGGGCGCATCGAACAGGTGGGCTCGCCTTCCGATCTGTACCTGCGGCCGCGCACGCGCTTCGTGGCGAACTTCGTGGGCCTGAGCAATCTGCTGCCCACCGACTGGGTGCGCGAAACCATGCCTGAGCTGTTGGCGACGCGGCCCGAGGGGGCCAGCGAGCGCTTCGAAGCCTGCCTGCGGCCGGAAAATCTGCGCATTGCCGCGGACGCGCACGGACCTGGCCGTGTGCAGGACATGACATTCATGGGCAACCTCACCCGCCTGCGCGTGGCCTGGCAAGGACGCGAACTGCTGGTGGAGCAACACGGGGCCGCCGGCCTGTCGCGCGGCGCCCCCGTGCGGCTGGAAATGGAGCCGGGCCAGTGCGCCTGGGTCAGCGTATGACGGATCGCGCCATGCAAACCGGAGCCGCCGCTTGAGCGCCGCCCACGCCAGCACAGCCATCGCGTCGCCTGCCGGCCGCGCCCCCTGGTCCGCCGATCGCGTGCTGTTGTGGAGCTGCGTCGGCATCCCTCTCGTGGGGCTTGCGCTGTTCTTCCTCTATCCGTTGGCGACCGTGGCCTGGCGCAGCCTGGTCGAGAAGGATGGCTCGATCGGCCTGGGTAACTATGCCGATGTCTTCGCGACCCGCGGCGTCCTCACGGCCACACTGAACAGCCTGGTCATGAGCGCTGCCACCACGGCGGTCAGCGTCGCGCTGGGCTTTGCCATCGCCTACGGCCTGGACCGCAGCTGCATGCGCGGCAAGGCCGCCGTGCGGCTGGCGCTGGTGCTGCCGCTGCTGGCGCCGTCGCTGGTGCAGGGCCTGGGCCTCATTTTCCTGCTGGGGCGCAACGGGCTGGTGCATCGTTGGACCGGCTGGGAAATCGACATCTACGGCTTCTGGGGCCTCTTGATCTCCAACGTGTTCTACGCCCTGCCTCAGGCGGTGCTGATCCTGCAGGCGGCCTTGCGCAACATGGATGCGCGCTACTACGACGCGGCCGAAGTCATGGGCGCCTCCAGCGCGCGCCAGTTCTTCGACATCACTCTGCCCAACTGCAAGTTCGGCCTGCTGAGCGCGGCCTTCGTGGTGTTCGTCATCACGATTACCGACTTCGGCAACGCCGCCGTGATCGGCGGCAACTACCGGGTGCTGGCCACCGAGATCTACAGCCAGGTATCCGGGCAGATGAACTTCGGCATGGGCTCCGTGGTCGGCATCCTGCTGCTGCTGCCCTCGCTGATATCGGTGCAGATCGAGCGCGTCGCCTCGCAGCGCCAGTTCGGCTCGGCCTCGCCCAGCGGGCTGCGGGTCACGCCGCAACCCGCCCGCGGACGCGACGCCGCATTCACCGCCGGCGTGCTGCTGGCCTGCGGCACCATCATCCTGACGGTGGCCACGGTGGTCTTCGCCAGCTTCATGCGGCTGTGGCCGTACCGCATGGAGTGGACGCTGAAGCACTACGACATCACGGTCAGCGGCGGCTACACGCCGCTTTGGACGTCCCTGTACATTTCGCTGGCGGCAGCGGGCGGCGGCGTGCTGCTGCTGTTCTTCCTGAGTTTCGGGGTGTGCCGCATTCCGCGGGCATGGGCCAAGCTGGTGTATCTGGTGTCGGTGCTGCCGGTGGGGGTTCCGGGCCTGGTGCTGGGCCTGTCGTACATCTTCGCCTTCAACGCGCCCGGCACGCCGCTATATGCGCTGTACGGCAGCGCCGCGCTGATCGCCCTATGCAACTTCTACCACTATCACACGCAGGGTTTCCTGACGATGATGACCGGCATGCGCGCCGTGCCGCAGGCGCTGGAGGAAGCGGTCAGCTGCCTGGGCGGCGGCACGCTGCGGGTGCTGCGCGACGCGGTGCTGCCGTTGATCGGCCCGACCGTGCTTGGCGTGTTCTTCTTCCTGTTCATGCGCTCCATGGTGACCCTGTCGGCGGTGATCTTCCTGGTCACGCCATCGGTCAGCGTGGCCCCCGTTTCCGTCCTGCGCCTGGACGAAGCGGGGTTCGTCTCGCAGGCCGCCGCCTATTCAACCCTTATCATGCTGGTCGTGGGAGGTTCCCTGCTGGCATTGCGCGCGCTGATCGCCGCAGCCGCGCGGCGCCGGACATAGATTAGGAAACATCGGACATGTGGCAAGAAGAGCGGTATCAGAGAATCCGCGCCCTGCTGTCTTCATTGCAGCAGGTATCGACCGACCGTATCGTCGGCGAACTAGGGGTGTCGAGGGAAACGGTCAGGCGCGACCTGCTCGAACTGGAGGCCATGGGCGAATTGCGCCGGGTGCACGGCGGCGCCGTGCCGGTGCACAGCGAACCGCCCATCGCGGAACGCGTGCATACGCGCGTCAAATACAAGCGCGCCATCGCGCGCGCGGCCGCGGGCCTGGTATCCAGCGGACAGACCCTGTTCCTGGATGCCGGCAGCACCACCAGCGTGCTGGCCGACGAACTGGCCAAGCTGTCGGGCCTGACCGTCATCACCAACTCGTTCGACGTGGCCTTGAAGGTCGGCGCGGCCGGCAACGGCGCGAACCAGCTCATCATGCTGGGCGGCTCCGTGGGCGGCCCCGTCTGCGCCACGGCCGGCGACATCACGATCGCCGAGATCCACCGCTATCGCGCGGATCTGGCGCTGCTGTCGCCGGTCGGCGTGGACGCCGAATTCGGCGCCACCAACTACGACCTGCGCGAGGCCGAGGTGGCGCGCGCCATGGCGGCCAGCGCCAAGCAACTGGTGTTGCTGGCCGACTTCAGCAAGATCGGCCTGTGCAGCCGCGTGTCGTACTGCAGCGCGGACCGCATCGACCATCTGGTCACCAACTCCAGCGCGCAGAAGTCGCCCGCCTACGCCGCCCTGAAATCCGCGGTCGGCAAGATCGTGGCGGTGTAGCGCAACCGCCGGCGACGCGTCAGTCCAGCGACACGCCCGCGGTCTTCACCATGTCGGCCCAGTACACGGTGTCTTCCTGCAGCCGCGTCTTGAACGCGGCGGGCTGGCTGCCCACCGCCCAGCTGCCGCCGCTATTGATCTTGGCGATCACGGCGGGCGATTTCATCGCCTGCCCCACCGCTTGCGCCAGGTAGGCGATGCGTTCAGGCGGCGTGCCGGCGGGCGCGAACAGTCCGTACCAGTCGTCGGCGGTAATTCCCTCCATGCCCGCCTGCTTGAGCGTAGGCGCCCCCTTGAAGATGCCGATGCTGTTCTCGTGGCTGAGCGCCAGGATGCGCAGCTTGCCGGCGGCGACCATGGGTTCGGCCGACGCCGGCGAAGTTATCAACATGTCCACCGTGCCGCCCATCAGGTCGGTGATGGCGGGCGCCGCGCCGCGGTACGGCACGTGCACCAGTTTCACGTCGGCCTTCTGCGACAGCAGCGCCCCCATCAGATGGCTCATGGTGCCGTTGCCGGGCGTGGCGTAGGTAATGACGCCGGGCTGCTTGCGTGCGGCCTGTAGATAGTCGTTCAGGCTGCGATACGGACTCTCGCTGCGCGCCACCAGCACCAACGGCGCCGAGGTGATCTGCGAGATGGGCGTGAAGTCCTTGACCGGATCAAAGCCCACATTCTTGTACAGGCGCGGATTGACGGCCATCACGCTGGTCTGCGACATCACCAGGGTGTAGCCATCGGGCTTGGCGCGCGCCACTTGCGCCGTGCCGACATTGCCGCCAGCGCCCGAGCGGTTTTCCACCACCACGCTCTGGCCCGTGATGGCGCCCAGTTCCTGCGCCAGCAGGCGCGCGACGCCATCATTGCCGCCCCCCGGGGGAAACGGCGATACGACCGTGATGGCCTGCTTGGGATAGTCCGGCAACGGCGCGGGCGCCTGGGCGTGAGCCGCCGTCCCCCACAGCAGACCGGCGAGCGCCGCGGCAGCGGCCTTGCGTACGTGCGATGCATGGTGCTTCATCTGATTTCCCCTTGTGATCGGCGGCCGGATACTCGGCCGTCCTTTGCATTCCGGTTCGGCATGAACCGTCCGCACCCCGGCCATGCAGGCCGGGGCGTACTTTTCGGATTGATGCGTCTGCTGTGCCGCGGGGCCGGATCAGGCGGGCGCGGCGGTTCCGGTGTCAGCGGGCCGGAAAGCGGTAGCCCGCCAATTCGCGTTCGTCGATCTGCTTGACCAGATTGGTCTCCCAGGCCAGGTACTGGCGCGCGGCGGCCTTGTTGCCGTCGTGGCGGTCATGCACGAAAAACAAGTAGTCGATGCAGTCGGCGTCAACGGGCTCGGCCGGCGTCGATGCCAATGCAATGCCTTGCGCGGACCAGCCGGAGGGATCGCCGGTATTGCCATGGATGTCGTTCACGCCCAACGCCCGCAGGTCCTGCGCGGCCCACGCGGCCAGGGCCGCGTCCTCGGTCAGCAGCACCACGGGACGCGCGGCATCCAGGCGCAGGCTGGCCAGACGCGGGCGGATGGACCAGCGCGCGCCTGCGATATGGCTGGCGCGATAGCGCATGCTGGGACGCAGGTCGACCAGCTGCGCGCCCTGCGCAAGCGCGGCGGCAAGCTGCGCATCGTCCAGCAGAGGCAAATTCGGCGCCAGCGCCTTTTCCACAGCGTTTTCCAGCCGCGCCTGCACGCCTTCGCGCAGCACGCTGGCGTCCCAGCCCATCTGCCGCAGCCAGCTGGCGACCACCGGCGCGCGCACGCCTTCGGCGTCGAACACGACGATGCGCGCGCCGCGCACGGCCAGGTACTGGTCCGTGGCCTGGACCAACTGGCCGCCGGGCGTGTGCTGGGCTCCAGGCAAGGAGCCTTGCGCGTATTCTTCAGCGCTGCGCACATCGCACAAGAAGGTGCTGCGGGTCTTGTCGCGCAACCATGCCTGCACGTCTTCTGCGCCCACGACCGGCACGCCATGGCTTTCGGCCAATCGCAAGGAGCGCTGCGCCAGCCCGGGCAAGTCCTGCGGCGCGATGCCGTCGTCGTAGCGGCGGCGCGCGCCATGTTCGAGCTGCAGGTCCTCGAGATACCAGCCCTGGGTGCCGTTCTCCAGCGCGTAGACGGGATTGGGCACGCCCAGGTTGATCAGCGTCTGCGCGCCGATGATGCTGCGCGTGCGGCCGGCGCAATTCACCACGATGGTGGTCTGCGGGTTGCTGGCCAGCATGTGGGCGCGCAGCGCCAGCTCGCCATTGGGGCAGCAGATGCCACCCGGGATGCTCATCTTCTGGTATTCGGCAAAAGGCCTGCCGTCCAGCACGATCAGGTCGTCGCCGCGGCGCTGGCGTTCGGCCAGGTCACGCGCGCCGATGCGCGGGGTGTGGAAAACTTCTTCGGCCAGTTCGCCGAAGGTCTTGCTGGGTACGTTCACGCCGGCAAAAACTGCATAGCCATCGCGCTGCCATTGCGCGATGCCACCGGCCAGGCGGTGCACGTTGCGGTATCCGATCGCCGCCAAAGCCTGCGCCGCGTGCGCCGCCGTGTCGTCGGCGCCGCCTTCGTCGTAGAGCGCGATCCGCACATCGCGCCGCGGCGCGAGACGCACGATATCCACTTCCAGCCGGCTGTAGGGCACGGGCGCCGCGTAGAACAGATGGCCCTCGCCATACTGGCCATGCTCGCGCACGTCCAGCAACGCGATCTCCGCGCCGTCATGCAGCCACTGCTTGAGCGTGTTCGGATCGACGTCGACGACGGGCTGGTCTTGGGTGGGATGCATCATGGTGTTCAGATAGGACAGAGAAATTTTGGATAGCGCTTGCTCGAGATCGGCAATGAGGTCGTCGGGATCCTCCAGGCCCACATGCAGGCGCAGCATGGCGCCGCGCGGCGCGGGATCCGGCAAGGACCGCGCAGCGCCCAGATTGACCGGTATCACCAGACTTTCGAAGCCGCCCCACGATGCACCTATGCCGAACAGCCGCAGGCTGTTGATAAGTCGCTCGACGGCGTCGACGCCGATCGCGCCGGCGAATTCCACCGTCAATAGACCATTGGCGCCGCTGCAATCGCGTTGCCACAACGCATGCGAAGCGTCGCCGGGCAGGGCTGGGGACAGGACACGCACCACTTCCGGGCGCCCCAACAGAAAGTCGGCCACGCGCAGGGCGCTGCGAGCGTGCTGCGCCATGCGCAGGGGCAGCGTGCGCATGCCGCGCAACACCAGATAGGCGTCATCGGCGCCGACGGTCTGCCCCAGGTCCACGGTGGCACGCTCCAGTGCATTCCAGGCGCGCGAGTTGGTGATCACCGCGCCCATCATCACGTCGGCGTGTCCGCCCAGGTACTTGGTGGCCGCCAGGATGGAGATGTCGGCGCCCAGCGCGAGGGGTTTGTGCACCAGTCCGGAGGCCCAGGTGTTATCCACAGCCAGCCAACAATCATGCGCGCGGGCCAACGCGGCCAGCGCCGGCAGGTCGGGCATCTCGTAAGTCAGCGAGCCCGGCGATTCGGCATAGATCATGCGGGTTTCAGGACGGATAAGCGCCTCGATGCCTGCGCCGTCCGGCCGGTAGTACGTGTAAGCGATGCCGAGCCGCGACAGATGCTCGGCGCAAAAGCGGCGCACGGGCTCGTACACCGCATCCGTGATCAGCACGTGGTCGCCGGTGCGCAGGTAGGCCAGCAGCACGGTGGCAATGGCGGCCTGGCCGGTGGGATACAGCTTGGCGCGATAGCCCTCTTCCAGCTCCACCAACGCGTCTTCAAGCGCGTGCGTGCTATCGGTGCCACGCGCGCCATAGGACGGCAGGCGTTCCTGGTCGCGGCGGCTGCGCGTGTCGCGCCAGGCCTGCACGCTGTCGAAGACGTAGGTGCTTGCGCGCGTGACGGGGGTATTGACCCAGCCGCGATGAGGGCGGCCGGCGCGCAACAGGCGCGTGGCGGACCGATAGGGCTTGTCCATGATCAGCGGCGCGTCTGCACGCCGATCGGCATGACTTTGCAGGTGCCGGCGGCCAGATCGAACGCCAGGCGCTCGGTCAGCGTTTCCAGTGCGCGGCCGTACATGTGCAGATGGCGGATGACGCTGTCGCCCTGGATTTCCACGGCGTGGATATCGTCCGGCATCAGCGCGATGCCCGTGCCGGGGCCGACCACCACGGTGCCGGTCTTCTCGAGACGGCCCACGCCGGGCACGGAGCCGTCGTCGCTGCGGTCGTAGACGTAGTTGTATTCCACGCCTTCCACGGCCGCGATACAGGCCCAGGTCGTGTGGTTGTGCGGAACGATCTGCTTGCCGGGACGCATGACGTTCAGATAGAGCGCGTAGCTCTTGTCGGCATCTTCGGCGATCAGGTAACGGGCTTGGCGCTCGCCGTCTTCCGGCGCGGGATAGCGGTCGGCGGCCCACCAGTCGGAGTGGCCGGCCAAGCCAATCAATTCATCCAGCACGGTCTGGAGGCTGTCGCGGTTCAGCCCCTTATTTCCTACAGTTTTTTTAATATTTCCGATGGCGCTGGTGATGCCAGCCTGATGAGGATGCGCGTTGCTCACTTTGTGTTTTCCCTATTTTCATGAGTTATGGCATTGAATGTATCCCCCCTCCTCGCGTGGAACAATTTAAATTGCCTTAAGATTCCATTAGCATCGCTAATACTTTATAGAGCACCATGCGCAACCTGGATCTGGACCTGCTCCGCACGCTGACCGCCATCGCCCGGCACGACACCTTCTCGGAAGCCGCCAATCGGCTGCACAAGACGCAGTCCGCGGTGACGCAACAGATGCAGCGGCTGGAATCCCTCATCGGCCAGCCCCTGTTCGAGAAGCAGGGCCGCAACAAGGTGCTTTCGTCGCATGGACGCCGCCTGGTCGAATACGCCCGCCACATGCTGGCCATCAACGATGAGGCGCTGCGCGCGCTGCAGGACGGGCCATTGGAAGGCGACCTGAAGCTGGGCGCGCCGCTGGACGTGGCGGACTCGATCCTGCCCACGCTGCTGACGCACATCGCGCGTTCGGCGCCGCGCGTGAAACTGGAAATTCGCACGGACCGCAGCCCCTTCCTGATGGATGCCCTGCGCGCGGGTGAACTCGATCTGACAATATCCACGCGCTTTGACCAGGACTTCGAGGGGGTGGCGCTGCGCACTTCGCCCACGGTGTGGCTGGCGTCCGCCGATTACGTGCACGACATGCATGCTCCCGTTCCGCTGGTACTGGCCGATGAGCCCAGCATCTTCCGCCGGCTGGCGCTCACGGCGCTGGAACACGCGCGTGTCCGTTGGCACACCAACTATGTGGCGCCGACTCTAGTGGGGATAAAGGCCGCGCTGCGCGCCGGCCTGGGCGTCACCGCGCGCAGCGTGGAACTGCTGGGGCCGGAAATGCGGGTGTTGGGCGAAAAGGAAGGACTGCCGCCCTTGCCGGACGTGACGTACTTCCTGTGGATAAGGCCTGACCTGATCAATCCGCTGACGCGGCAGGTCTATGACATGCTCAAGACCAGCCTGGGACTGGCGCAGCAAGACGATGCGGCGGCCGGGCCGCCGCGCATCAATAACGGTCGAACAGATCCTGCAGGGCCGCCGGATCGCGGGTGAGCGACAAGCCCAGCATCAGCAAGATGCGGGCCTTCTGCGGATTCAGGTCGCGCGCGGCGACAAAGCCCAGGCTGGCGTCATCAAGTTCGACGTCGCGCGCCACGAAGCCGCTGCCCGTGCGGCTGGAACGCACCACCGCCACGCCATTGGTCGCGGCGCGGCTCAGGCCGTCGATGGCGAGGTCCGTGGCATTGCCGTCGCCGACACCGGCCAGCACGATGCCGTCGGCGGCATCAGCCAGGAAATCGATCAGGTCGGCCTGCAAATTGGCGTGACCGTAGACGACATCCACGCGCGGCCAGCCAGCCTTTTCCAGCAATGCGAGTGAAAACTCGCTTTCCACGGTGTGCGTGGTGGCGTTGCGCGAATAGAAGAACGGCACACCGCCATGCATGACGCCCGCCCGCCCGCGATTGGGCGAAGCGAAGGCGCACAGGCCGGCGCTGGCAATCTTCTGGATCTCGCGGGCGTAGTGCACGTCTTCATTCATGACGACGAGCGGCCCACGGCCGCGCGCATCGGGATGGCGCGCCAGCGCCACCGCGTTGTACAGGTTGGCCGGGCCTTCGGCGCCCAGCGCCGTGGCGGGACGCATGGCGCCCACCAGCACCACGGGCTTGTCGTGGCGTATCACCAGGCTCAGGAAGTACGCCGTTTCCTCAAGCGTATCCGTGCCGTGCGTGATGACGATGCCCGCCACCGAGGCGTCGCGGCACAGCGCGTCCACGCGCTCGGCCAGCGCGCGCCACACGGCGTGCGTCATGTTCTGGCTGCCTACATTGGCGACCTGCTCGGCGCGGATCTCGGCGATGCCCGCCAACTGCGGCACGGCGGCCAGCAAGTCATCGACGGAAAACGAACCCGCCTTGTAGCCGGCGGAAGTCGCATCGGCCTGGGCGCCGGCAATCGTGCCGCCCGTCGCCAGTACCGCGATGACCGGCAGCGCGCGCTCAGGCATCCACCACTCCGGACAGGCCCTGGCGCTCGAGCAGGGAATTCAGATGTTCCCAGCCATGGAAGTCGATGACGATCTGGCCCTTTTCCTTGGCGCCCACTTTCAGCGCGACGCGCGTGCCCAAGTGGTCGGACAGGGCTTCTTCCAGGCGCGTCAGGTCGCGCGAAACACCGTTGGCCTTTTTCTTGGGCGCGGCGGACGACTCGGCTTCCTTGGCGGTCTTGGCAACCAGTTTTTCGGCTTCACGCACCGACAGGCGGCGCGCAATGATCTGGTTGGCCAGCTGGATCTGCGTGGCCGCGTCCACGGCGAGCAGCGCGCGAGCATGGCCCATGTCCACATCGCCTGCCAGCAGCATGGTCTGCACGGCCGCTGCCAGGTTCAGGAGACGCAGCAGGTTGCTGGTGGCCGAACGCGAACGGCCGATCGCTTGCGCGGCCTGTTCATGCGTCAGGCCGAATTCGTCGAGCAGCCGGCGCACGCCCTGCGCTTCTTCCAGCGGGTTCAGGTCTTCGCGCTGGATGTTTTCAATCAGCGCCATGACGGCCGCGTTCTCGTCGGCCACTTCGCGCACCAGCACCGGCACTTCCTTCAGGCCGGCAATCTGCGCGGCGCGGAAGCGCCGTTCGCCGGCGATGATTTCGTAGTGGCCGGGCGCGGCTTCGCCCAGTGCGCGCACAAGAATGGGTTGCATGATGCCTTGTGTGCGGATCGATTCGGCCAGTTCACCCAATGCGCCCTCATCCATGCGCGTGCGCGGCTGATACTTGCCGGCGCGCATCTTCGAGACAGGCAGGGTGGACGGCGGACCCTCGGGCTTGGCGGCGGCGACCTTGCCGATGTTCTCGATGGCAGGCGCGTCCGCGCCAAGCAAGGCGTCCAGTCCGCGGCCCAATCCCTTGGGTTTCTTGGTGGCCATAGTTAAATCCTCTTTCCTTCTGTTTTTGTATCCCGAGCCAGGCTCAGGCGTCCGTCTGCTCGGCGGGCAGGCGGTACCAATACGCGTAACAGTCTTTGAAACCGTAGCGGCCATACAAGGCGCGCGCGGCTGTATTCTCCGGCTCAACCTGCAAATAAGCTGTCTTGGCGCCGCCGGCGGCGCCTGTTGCCAACAGGTGTTCAATCAGGGCGGCTGCGTAGCCTTTGCGCCGCTGCCCCGGGTCGGTGACGATGTCGAACAGGCCCAGCAGGTCGCCGTCGCGGACGGCCAGGCCCGCGGCAACGCACTGCCCCGCCGCGTCCGTCGCCAGCACCGGCGAGATATCCACAGCCAGGCCCAGCAGGCGCGCCCGATGTTCGGCGATATGCTCGGATTCCGAGTTGCGCATTGCCCCGACCGCCGCCGCGAAGCGTCCGGTATCGACAATATCGAAAAGCAGATCGCCCCGGGCACTGGGCCTGGGAGCGAGCGGCATGCACATGACTCGGGTCTCGCCGGTAAAGGTATAACCGCGGGACTCCAGCTCGGCGTCGAGGGAAAAATCGGGACCGATGGAGGTGATGCGCAGCACCATGGGCAAGCCATGGCGCGCATACACCGATGAACAATACGCCAGCCGCTCGTCCAACGGACGTGTGGATAACCCCAGCACATTGACGCTGCGCACGCGCTTGGCGGGCGAAGGCGCGAAACGCACCAGCCAGCCATCGTAAAGCACCTGCGCGCCGACCGCCGTCGCATTCAGCGCGGCCTCTTCCAGACGCGTGCACAGGCTGTCGCGCGCGACAACGCGCGGCGTACCGGAGGCTTGCGTTTCAGTCTGGGAAAAGAGCGTGACAGCGGACATGGTTACGGCCTACTTCAGATCCTTTTTCACGCGCTCGATCATTTCGGCGCCAAACGAGATATAGGCCTGCGCGCCGCGCGAGGCGCGGTCGTACACCACGCCGGGCATGCCATAGCTGGGCGCTTCGGCCAGGCGCACGTTGCGCGGCACCACGGTCTTGAAGACCTTGTCGCCGAAGTGCGCCTCGAGCTGCGCGGATACCTGCTGCTGCAGGGTCATGCGCGGATCGAACATGACGCGCAGCAATCCAATGACGCGCAGATCATCGTTGATGTTCCGGTGCACGCGCTTGATCGTGTTGACCAGGTCGGACAGGCCTTCCAGCGCGAAGTACTCGCACTGCATCGGGATGATGACGCCGTGGGCGGCGGCCAGGCCGTTCAAGGTCAGCAGCGACAGCGTGGGCGGGCAATCGATCAGCACGAAGTCGTACTGCGTGGCGACGGTGTCGATCGCGGCCTTCAGCTGGCGCTCGCGTTGATCCATCTGCACCAGGTCGATCTCGGCGCCGGACAGTTCGCGGTTGGCGGGCAGCACATCGTAGCCACCCGACTCGGATTTGACGCGGGCCTGCTCGATGTTCGATTCGCCGATCAGCACCTGGTACAGGTTCGACTCCAGCGAGTTCTTGTCGATGCCGCTGCCCATCGTGGCATTGCCTTGCGGGTCCAGGTCCACCAGCAGCACGCGTTGGTTGTGCGTGGCAAGGCCCGCCGCCAGATTGATGGCGGTCGTCGTCTTGCCCACACCGCCCTTCTGGTTGGCAATGCAGAAAATGCGGGCGGTGGTGCTGGGGGGTATGTTCTTCATAGGGTTCCTTGACTACGGCGCATCCAGATCAGGCAGCGTTCGGCCTGCAACTCAGGCACGCGCAACGGCTGGATGTGATCGACTTGCCATTCTCCGCGCGCATGCAGCGCCTGTATTTCGTCCTCGGGGACCTTGCCCTTCATGGCGACGAGGGTACCATCGTTGCGCACATGGCGACCCGCGAGTTGCGCAAAATCGTCCAAGGAAGCGAAGGCGCGCGACGTCACGATATTGCACTCGGCGGGAGCCAAGGTTTCGACGCGGGCGTGGCTCGCCTGCAGATTGGGCAATGCCAGCACGCCGCTCATCTGCCGCACGAAGGCCGTCTTCTTTTCGACCGCGTCCACGCAGGTCACCGACCAGTGGGGCCGCATGATCGCCAGAACGACGCCAGGCAGGCCGCCGCCCGATCCGACGTCATAGACCTTGGCGGGCGTGCCGGAAGCGCCCAGCGCCTCGTTGAACGGCCCCACGGCGGCCAGGCTGTCGAACAGATGCTGGATCAGCATCTGCTGCGGATCGCGGATGGCGGTGAGGTTGTAGGTCCGGTTCCAGCGCTGCATCTGCGACAGATAATTCAGCAGCTTGGCCATCGTGGCGGCATCTGCCCCCAGCCCCAGCTGCTCGCATGCGCGAGCCAGGCGGCCGGCCATGTCCGCGCCGGCCGTATCGGCGTGCGCGCTCATGCCGCTTGCTTGCGCGAGCCGTAGTGCAGGCGCTTCAGATGGATCAGCAGCAATGAAATTGCAGCGGGAGTGACGCCTGAGATGCGCGCGGCCTGGCCAATGGTTTCCGGGCGGTGCGCCTTGAGCTTCTGGCGCACTTCGAACGACAGACTGGTCACCGCGTCGTAGTCGACGTCGGCGGGTATGGCCTGCTGTTCGTGTGCGATCTGTTTCTGGACTTCGACTTGCTGGCGGTCGATATAGCCGGCGTACTTCACCTGGATCTCTACCTGTTCGGCCAACACTTCGTCTTCCATCACGCCAGGACCGGCCAGTAGCGAACCGTCGGCGTTGCGGGCGGCCATCAGCGCTTCATAGGAAACATTGGGCCGTTTCAACAGATCTGCTAGTGAGTACTCACGTTCAATCGCCTTGCCTAGCAAGGGCTCGGCAACTTCGGCGGGCAGTATACGCGGATTCACCCAAGAGGATTTCAAACGTTCGACTTCCGCAGCCACCGCGTCGCGCTTGCGATTGAAGGCGTCCCAGCGGACGTCGTCGACGATGCCGAGGCGGCGGCCGATTTCGGTCAGGCGCAAGTCGGCATTGTCTTCGCGCAGGCTCAACCGGTATTCGGCTCGAGACGTGAACATGCGATACGGCTCGGTCACGCCGCGCGTGGCCAGATCGTCAACCAACACACCCAGATAAGCTTCATCGCGGCGCGGGGTCCATTGCTCGCGATCCAGCGCGAACAACGCGGCATTGACGCCGGCAAGCAGCCCTTGGGCGGCCGCCTCTTCGTAGCCGGTGGTGCCGTTGATCTGCCCGGCAAAGTACAAGCCGGCAATCGCCTTGGTTTCCAGCGTGCTCTTCAATCCACGTGGATCGAAGTAATCGTATTCGATGGCGTAGCCCGGGCGCAGGATGTGCGCATTCTCCAGGCCAGGCAGGGAATGGATCAGGTCCAGTTGCACGTCAAACGGCAGGCTGGTCGATACACCGTTGGGATAGACCTCATGCGTGTCCAGGCCCTCGGGTTCCAGGAAGACCTGGTGCGACTCCTTATCGGCAAAGCGATGGATCTTGTCTTCGATGGACGGGCAGTAACGCGGCCCCACCCCTTCGATCACGCCGCTGTACATCGGCGAACGGTCCAGGCCGCCGCGGATGATGTCATGGGTACGGGCGTTGGTGTGCGTGATCCAGCAAGGCAGCTGACGCGGGTGCATGGCGACATTGCCCATGTAGGAAAACACGGGAATGGGATCCAGGTCGCCGGGCTGCGCTTCGAGGATGCTGTAGTTGATCGAACGGCCATCGATGCGCGGCGGCGTACCAGTCTTCAAGCGACCCTGCGGCAGGTCAAGTTCCTTCAGCCGCTGCCCCAGGGAGATAGCCGGAGGATCACCTGCACGGCCGCCCGAATAGTTCTGCAAGCCTACGTGAATCAGGCCGTTCAGAAATGTACCGGCGGTAAGCACCACGGACTTCGCCCGAAACTTCAAGCCGATCTGGGTAACGGCGCCGACCACGCGGTCGCCCTCCACCATCAGGTCTTCGACTGCCTGTTGGAACAGCCATAGGTTTGGCTGGTTCTCCAGGCGGCCACGGATCGCCTTGCGGTACAGCACCCGATCTGCCTGAGCGCGCGTCGCCCGGACAGCCGGCCCTTTCGAGCCATTCAGGATGCGGAACTGAATACCCGCTTCGTCCGTTGCCAAAGCCATGGCGCCGCCTAGGGCATCGACTTCTTTGACAAGGTGGCCTTTGCCGATCCCGCCGATGGAGGGATTGCAAGACATTTGGCCTAGGGTTTCGATGTTGTGCGTCAACAGCAAGGTCTGGGCGCCAGTGCGGGCGGCAGCCAGCGCTGCTTCGGTGCCGGCGTGGCCGCCACCGACGACGATGACATCGAATTCGCGGGGATAGTCCATGATGGGGGGAGGTAAGAGAGCGTTCGGTGCTCATTATAGAGGCAGGGATTGCATGTTTCACGTGAAACATGCTTCGGCACAGCAGGAGATGGCTCGAGACCAGGTCGCCGTCGGCAAAAGGCAACGAGCCTCGCCTGTTCCAGGGATAAATATGTCGGCAGTTGCCACTGCTTTGGCTGCCGTGTTCCACGTGAAACATCGCATCGACCCAGGCGAGCCCCCCCTTTCTCTATGAGAATGCCTGTCATGGCTGCTTGAGCCCTGCACACTCGCCTTACTCATTCCGACTCTCGGGAGTAAGCATTCTGATCATTGTGCAATATGTTCCACGTGAAACATCGCTGAATACACGGCAGAGTCTTAGACCGCATCAACCAGTAGGAGATACCAGTCCGCGCAAGGGCTCGTGTCTTCTGACCGAATGATCTCAAATCTATTGGTGTTTCACGTGAAACATGGCCCGGTAAGGAGCACGGCGAACGTAGAAGCAAGCCCCGTTTCCTCCTTGTTCCACCTAATCTTGCCTCATCGATGTTTCACGTGAAACATCGATAGTCTTGCTGTTTGAAGGCGCTGTTTCACGTGAAACACGTTCGTCGAAGACGGAGTCCGATCGCTGGAAAGCAGATCTCCCCCGAGCTAATGTTCCACGTGAAACACGCGATTCGAGCTCTGCAACGGAATAGCCTTGCTTCTTGGGGTTCAAGATCGAGCGTCGCATCTAACAGAAGGAGCATAAAGACTCTCCCGTTCTACCCTTCAAGCGAATCTTCTGATGTCAATCTTATGAAGATTCATCCAAGAAAAAAGCAATTTTTCAACCCCTACCCTACCCCTTACCCAAAACAGAGCAGTTTTTTTGGTTTCACGTGAAACTCGAACGCTCCTGAACCAGCAAATAATGCCTGCGCGAATGTAGCGACATATCAGACTAGCCACCGGAATCCGATGATCAGTTCACACACCAAGCGACTATCTGGTCAGATCAAAGCTCATCGAGTCCGAGTCGAAACTGGCTCGAACCTGAAACGCCAGGCCTTCCCAATTCAGAAAACAACGTTATGCCCTCTTCCGCAGTCCTGAGGCAATGGCCAGATATCTCGGTCAAGAATGATTGGATTGTGGAGAGCTCGTCAACGCCCGACATGCATGAGACAAGCTCGGCGCGACAGGCTATGAATCTGTGCACAGCGTTATCAACAGCTACCAAATCCGCTAGCTGCCGAAATTGGCCGTTTCACGTGGAACAACTCTGGGGATAACTCGTCGTTGGACAGCGCAGATCGTCGAAAAAACGGTAGGCATTCAACGAGGGCGGCAAAGTGCCAAGAAACATGAAAAAGCACAAATGCACAACGCCTTCCCTATGACAGCAATCGATTATTTCTATTTAGGATGCTTGTCAGGCTCAGAAGATTCCAAGATCAATACGAAATCGCGCCTACGCAAAAAACCGTGGAAAACTATGTGGATAAGATCACCAAGAAGCCACAACAAGTTTTCGAAAACCTGGCCAACCAGCTCTCGCCTTTGAAACCGGACCGGAATTCTGCAACCGTGCTCCGGTCAAAATGCCGCCCAAAATTACGCAAGCAGATTATCCACAAACCTATCCACGCGTTCCTGTCCTGCGGTCTGCCACTACGCGGAAACCGCCGGCACGCTGGACGCTGATTCATTGACCAGACAACAATCTTGCACCGCTATGACAGTGCGCACCATCATCCTTTTGGGTGAGGTCCAACCTTTCATGTGAATCCTGTGGAAAACTCGGCGAACGGGATCTGGGTGAAGATTGCCTCTAGCTCGGACCGAAGCTCGGGTTCCGCTTGTGACATTTCCGGTTGCGCGGTGGATCGATAAATCGCCAGCTGCACTGCATCTTCCGGAGCCTATCCCCATTTCTATCCACAGGCTGACGCCTTTGCCTGGACCGCCAAAGGGCGTAATTCTGTGCATAACCCGGATGGGGATATCTTTGTGAACAACCGGCCCCCATTCAAGCAAAAGCAGGCCAAACCGCCCCTGAAACCGTATGCCAGCACAGACAGCTCCTGGCTCAGACGCACCCCGGAAATCGCCTTAAATGCCTGTATTCCCTAGGGAAAGGCCATGTTTAAACATAACCATCACGGGCGGCCCGGATAAACACGAACACCATGACCGCGAAGCGGCATCGTTCCAAGAAAGATGGGATAACTGTGCAAAACCCCGCGCCGGATACGCAATTGCTTCATTGCTGAGCATGAAAATGCTCATACCCGAAAATAATTATCCACAAACTTATCCACGGCTGGAGAATATGTTAGTGAACGCTAACTATCTACACGGGACCGGCAGAACAGACGCTTGCCGCCAAATGAAACAACGCCCCAGACCATACGGTCTTGGGGCGTTGTAGCCAGGTCGGACCTGGCAGACGGGAAATTGGGATTTCCCGATTTAGAGCGGGCGAATTTCGGCCGCTTGAGGTCCTTTCGGACCATCCTTAACTTCGAATTCGACTTCCTGCCCTTCGTTCAGGCTGCGATAGCCGCGGCCCTGGATGGCGGAAAAGTGTGCGAAAACTTCGGTTCCGCCAACATCAGGGGTGATGAAGCCGTAACCCTTGTCGGCGTTGAACCACTTAACTTTGCCCTTCTGAGCCATTTTTTCTAGCGTCCTGTAATTAACTCGAAATGCAATGAATCAAGGACGCCGTGAGAACTGAACGACCGGTAGAGGTACCTGCGTTGCTGCTGCGTTCCCGCTTGCCGCCTAGCTGCAGAACGAGTCCGCGCGCTGCTTGAATCAACTGCGTAATCAGCATACTCAGCACGCATTACAGACTCATATAGTTGTTTACCCCAATGTCGCATTTTTAATACTGGGTATCGCTCCGCTAGGCCCTGCCACTCTGTCGGCGCGCCAAAAAAGCGTAGATCGGGCCGGTCACAATCACCACAAAAACCATGCGCGTAACGTGGAATGCGGTCACCACCGGAACACCCAACTGCAGCACTTTGGCGGTAATGGCCATTTCGGCAATGCCGCCCGGCGTGGTGCCAAGAATCAGCGTGGGAATGGGCGCGGCCGACCAAAGCGACAGCAAGGCGCCAAGGCCGAACGCGAGCGCCAGCGCAGCCACCGTGAAACCCGCCACCGCGGCAATGAAACGCGGCGCCGCCCGAAAGAAATCCGGCCGATAACGATCGCCCAGCGACCACCCGATCAGTAACTGGCCTATCTTCGGCACGTAATCAGGAAGCGCCGACAGCTCGATGCCATTGACCGTCAGGACCATGGCGACCAGCATTGGGCCCAGCACCCAGGGATTGGGCAGCCGCAGCCTCATGAAGACGGCGCCTCCGATGCACGTCAGCGCAACCAACGCCGCCAGCCCCCAACCATGGACCACCTTGGGCCCGGGCACAGTGGGATCCAGACCTGCCACACCCCACCATTGAAAGATGAAGGGCACGGCGACCACAACCATCAGCACGCGCACGCTATGCGCAGTCGCCACGCGGTCTATGCGCGCGCCGTGGCGCTCGGCCAGGTTCGCCATTTCGCTGGCTCCGCCGATGGCGGAAGAAAACCAGGCCGTCTTGAAATCGACGTCGGTGTAGCGGCGCAGGATCGCCGTTCCCATGAAGGCCAGACCTAGCGCGAACAGCATGCCAGCGATGATGGGCCCCGCATTGCTGCCGATGTGGCCGATCACCTGCGCCGTGAAGTACAGGCCCAATGAAGTACCGATCACCCACTGGCCCGCATTGCGCGCCGGTCTCGGGCACGCGGTGCGCACGCCCGCGATGCGCGTCGCCGCGGTCACCAGCAACGCGCCCAGCATCCACGGCAACGGGATATGCGCCCACACCGCCAACAACGCGCCCGCCAATGCGAGCGCCAAGCCGCCCAATACTCTCCACAACATGTTCTGAACCACGATACCGCCGCGCCTTAAGCTCATGTGAAAACCGAATTATGAGTTAGTGGGATACTTACGAATACTCTCTGCTAGCAACGTTCACTCTCGCGTCCACCATGATCCGATCCAAACTTCCCGACGTTGGCACCACCATCTTTACCGTGATGAGCCGCCTGGCCATCGAGCACAAGGCCATCAACCTGGGCCAGGGCTTTCCCGACTTCGACCCCGATCCTGCCTTGTGCGCCCTGGTCACCAAAGCCATGGCCGACGGCCACAACCAGTACCCCTACATGCCGGGCGTGGCGCCCTTGCGCGAAGCCATCGCCGCCAAGACGCGCGAACTCTACGGCCATGCCTACGATCCGGAAACCGAGATCACCGTCACCAGCGGCGCGACCGAAGCGCTGATGGCAACCGTGCTGGCCGCCGTGGGCAGCGGTGACGAAGTCGTCGTCATCGAACCCTGCTATGACTCCTATCTGCCGGCCATCCGCCTGGCCGGCGGCACTGCCGTGCCGGTGCCGCTGCGCGCGCCCACCGAGGCCGACCCCTACTACCGCATCGACTGGCAACGTGTGCGCGACGCCATCACGTCGAAGACTCGTCTGTTGATGCTGAATTTTCCGCACAACCCGACCGGCGCGGTGCTGGACGACAGCGACCTGGACGCGTTGGAAGCCATCGTGCGCGACACCGGCGTGCTGCTGGTGTCCGACGAGGTCTACGAGCACATCGTGTTCGATGGCAAGCCCCACGCCAGCGTGGCGCGCCGCCCGCTGCTGGCCCAGCATGCCTTTGTGATCTCGTCCTTCGGCAAGACCTATCACACCACCGGCTGGAAGATCGGCTACTGCTGCGCACCGCGCCAGCTCAGCGCCGAGCTGCGCAAGGTACACCAATTCATGGTGTTCACCGTGCCTTCGCCCATGCAGTTCGCGCTGGCCGAATTCATGCGCGACCCCAAGCCTTACCTGGACCTGCCCGCCTTCTATCAGGCCAAGCGCGACCGCCTGGCGCAAGGGCTGGGCAAGACGCGGTTCCGCCCCCTGCCCAGCCCGGGCACGTTCTTCCTGCTGGCCGACTACAGCCAGATCTCCAAGCAGAACGAGGCCGACTTCGCGCGCGATCTGACGGTGAATCATGGCGTCACGGTGATACCGGTATCGGCGTTCTACCGCCAGCCCGACGCGCCCGAATCCAATCACCGCATCGTGCGCTTCTGCTTCGCGAAGAAGGACGCAACGCTCGATGCTGCCTTGGAACGTCTGGCGCAGGTTTGACGTCCGATGCTGATGACTTACTAGTGAGTTCAATATCCCCGCCGACTCTATATACAAGAGCTTTCATTGAATAATATGAATAAAAGCTCGCATTAAAAAATAGACTACCCAGAGCGAATTCACGAACAAAAAAAGGGCGCCCATAAGGCGCCCTTTGCAATTTCCGGTCAAGATTCCGCGACCGGCTGCTGCCCTTTACAACAGCCGCGCCGCGTACGGATCAGACCGGACCAGCGGCAATATTTTTCGCTTTGCGCATACGACGCATGATCTGCGGCACGATCACGACCGCGGCCGCCCCCACCCACATCGAGATCGATACCGGGCTGGCGAACAACACGCCCACGTCGCCATCGGTCATCGACAAGGCGCGGCGCAGGTTCTGCTCCATCATGTTGCCCAACACCACGCCCAGCACCAGCGGCGCCATGGGCACGCCTAACTTGCGCAAGAAATATCCCAGCGCGCCGATGCCCGCGACCAGCAGCAGGTCAAAGGTGCCCGCGTTGATGGCATAGACGCCGATGTAGCTGATGCACAGGATCCCCGGCACCATCAGCCATCCCGGCACCGACAACACCTTGGAGAAAAAGCGCACCAGCGGCACGTTCATGACGAACAGCAGAACGTTAGCCACGAACAGCGACGCGATCAAGCCCCACACCAATTCGGGCTTGGAGTCGAACAGCACCGGACCCGGCGTGATGTTGTAGAGCGTCAGCGCGCCCATCATCACGGCAGTGGTGCCCGAACCGGGCACGCCCAGCGTCAGCATCGGCACGAACGAGCCGATGGCCGAGGCCGTGGCGGCGGCTTCCGGCGCGACCAGGCCGCGCATGTCGCCCTTGCCGAACTTTGCGTCCGGGTCCTTGGCTTCGATGATGCGCTTTTCCTGCGAGTACGCCACGGCCGCGGCCACGCTCGCGCCTGCGCCAGGCAACACGCCCACGCCAAAGCCCACCAGCGAACTGCGCACCACGCTCCACCAGGTGAGCGCCATTTCCTTCAGGTTGAAGAGCTTGCGGCCACTGGGCTTGACCTCGACGCTGTGCCCTGCCACCACTTTTTCCAGCATCTCCAGCATCTCGCTGACCGCGAACAGCGCAATCACGACAACCACGAACTCGATGCCGTCGGCCAGATGCACCGACTCGAACGTGTAGCGATAAACGCCGGAATTCGCGTCCACGCCCACCACCGAAATAGACAGGCCTATCATCGCCGCCAGCACGCCCTTCACGGGTTGTTTACCCAGCAGGCTGGTCAGGCAGCAGAACGCAAAAATCATCAGCACGAAGTACTCGGCGGGGCCGAAAGCCAAGGCCCATTTGGCCAGCAACGGCGCGAGCAGGATGATGCCCACCACCGACACGATGGCGCCGAAGAATGCGGACCAGGCGGAGAGCGACAGCGCAACGTTGGCCATGCCTTGCCGCGCCAGCGGATAACCGTCCAGCGTCGTCATGATGGCGCTGGCCTCGCCCGGCACGTTCAGCAGAATGGCGGTAATGCGGCCGCCGTATTCGGCGCCCACATACACGGCAGCCAGCAGGATCAGCGCGGTCTCGGGCGGCAGGTTCATGGCGAAGGCGATCGGGATCAGCATAGCCACGCCGTTGACCGGTCCCAGACCGGGCAGCACGCCCACCATGGTGCCGATGAACGAACCGATCATGGCCACCAGCAAGTTGGTCAGCGAAAAGGCTACGCCAAAGCCTATCGCCAGGTGATCAAGAATGCCGCTCATATCAGGGTCTCCAGCAAACCGGTGGGCAGGACCACGTCCAGCACCTTGTCGAACAGCAAGAAAAACAGGACGCTCATGACGGCGCCGCCGATGGCGCACTTGACCCAGCCGCCCCCGAACAGACGGCCGACGAATATCGTCATCAGGGTGGTCGCGATCACGAAGCCCAGCCACTGGAACAGGAAGGCATAGGCCACCACGAACGCCATCATCAGCGCGATGCGCGCATTGGCGCCGGGCGGATTGGCCTCGACCTGATGACCGCCCTTGTAGACCAGCCACAGGCCGCACAGGCCGATGATCAGCGCCAGCAGCAGCGGAAAGGCGCGCGGGCCCACCGGCTCGTAGGCGAACGGGGCTTCGATTCCCCAGCCCGCCGCGGTCATGAAGGCGGCGAGCGCAAGCGCCCCCACTCCAAGTATTCGATCGTTCATGATCACTTTTCCGTTGTAGTCGCATCGTGCGGCGCAGCGTTCCCCCGCCGCCGCGGCAAAGCCGGCGGCGGGGAATCCTGACAAGCGCGATAGGGAGGATTGCCTTGCGGCTTACTTCTTGACCAGGCCGAAGGAGTCGGCCAGTTCGCCGTAGACCTTGACCTGATTCTTCACGTAGGCGTCCAGCTCGGGACCCGTCTTGTTGAAGGGGAACAGGCCTTGCTGCTGGCGCAGCTTGTCGAACTCGGGCGAGGCCGTGGTCTTGTTGAAGGCATCGACCCAGAACTGGTAATCGCTGTCCGATACCTTCGGGCCGACATAGAAGCCGCGGATGATCGGCCAGACGATGTCATAGCCCTGTTCCTTGGCGGTGGGCACGGTGCCCAGCTTGCCCGGCAGGCGCTGGTCGTTGAACACGGCCAGCACACGGATGGGGGCGCCGCCTTCGAGCATGGTGAAGGCTTCCGCCGCGTCGCCCATGTAAGCCTGGATGTGGCCGCCGCGCAAGGCCGTGACGGCTTCGCCGCCGCCTTCAAATGCCACGAAGCGCATCTTCTTGAAATCCACGCCCGCGGCCTTGGCGGTCAGCGCCGCTTTCATCCAGTCCTGGCTGCCCACCGTGCCGCCCGCGCCCAGCACGATCTTGGTCGGATCCTGCTTGAAGGCGTCCATCAGGCTCTTCAGGTCGGTGTACGGGGAATCGTTGCGGACCACGGCCACGCCGTAGTCGGTACCGATGGCGGCCAGCCAGCGCACGTCGTTGACGTTGTACTTGCCGAACTTGCCCTGGGCCAGGTTCAACAGCGAACCGCCCGAGAAAGCCACGATGGTGCCCGGCTCGTTCGGGTGCTGGGCCACGATGTTGTTGTAGGCCACCGCGCCAATGCCGCCAGGCATGTAGACGATGCGCATCGCTGCCTTGAGCGCGCCGCTGTGCTTCAGGCCTTCGGTGGCCAGGCGGCAGGTCAGGTCGAAACCGCCGCCGGGCTGGGCAGGCGCGATGCATTCCGGGCGGCGCGGCTCATCAGCGGCGTGCGCGGCGCCCAGGGACAGGGTAATCGCGCCCAGCGCCGCGACGGCGGCCAGGCGTAGTTTCAGACTAGTCTGCATTTTTTGCGTCTCCGAGATTTATAGGTCTAGGTATGGCTGGAAGCTCTGCTCAGACGGTTCTTTCCGCAATAACGGCCCCAGTGGACGCAACCGTACAAAAACGAAGCTTTCCAAAAGCTTTCAAATCCCGTGGTTTTCCTGGTGCGACGCAGCATTTGTCCCATTTCCCAGGGTAAACACCAGTGCTGCTCTCAAGCCCGCCTGCGGCACCCGATTCTCCAGCACCAAACGCGCGCCCAGGATCTCGGCGATAGTGCCGACGATCGCCAGGCCCAGGCCGGCGCCAGGCTTGTTCTTGCCGGCCGCGCCCCTGCGAAAGCGGACACAGGCGCGGGCAATGTCCTCGGCCGACATGCCGGGGCCGCTGTCCTCGACCACCAGCCTGGCCCGCCCGGACTCGATCTGGACCTTCACTGTGACTTCCCCCGCAGGCGAGGTGTAGCGGATGGCGTTGTCCACCAGGTTGCTGACCGCCTCCCTCAGCAGCCAGTCCGCTCCCTGCACCACCACCGGCCGGATCTCGGCCTCCAGGCCGATGTCCAGCTGGCGGGCCCGGGCAGTGGGAAGCAGGCTGCGGATGACCGCGTCGGCCAGTTCGACCAGGTCCACCGGTTCGGGGCTGAAACCGCCTTCGGCCAGCGAGGCGTCTTTAGCGCGCGCCAGGGCGAGCATTTGGTTGGTGGTGCGTACAGCCCTGTCCAACCCCTCCTGCATCGCCAGAAGGGCTGTACGGACCTCCTGGGGGTCTGTTTCGCGCAAGGCATAGGCCGTCTGGGTTCGCAAAACCGACAAAGGGGTACGCAATTGGTGCGAGGCGTCGTCCAGGAACTGGCTTTGGACCCTCGCCTGGGCCGCAAAACGGGCCATGTGGAGGTTTACGGCCGCGACTAGGGGTAGGACCTCACCCGGCATGTCCGACGCGCTCACGGGGCTTAAATCGTCCGCAGAACGCCCTTCCACCTCCTGCCGCAGCCTGGCAAGGGGACGCAGGGCCATGAAAACCCCCAGGATGATCACCAGAACGCTGATCAGGATCACGGCCAGGTCCCGCTCGACCGAGCGGACAAGCACCTGGTGCAGGAAGGCCTGACGGGTATCCAGGCCTTCGGCCACCTGCACGATAACCCGTCCCCCTTTATTTGCGTACAGGGGCGGATCCATGGGGCGCGCCAGCGCCGCGACCCGCACAGGCGTGCCCTGGTAGTCGGCGTAGAAAAAGCGCGGTTCGCCAGAAACCAGCGGTTCGGCAGGCATGGGCAGGCCGGGATTGCCGATTTCGGCCAGCCCGTCCTCGGTGGCAACCCGGTAGAACACGCTGCCATTGGCCGTCAGCTCGAAAAATTCCAGCATCAGGTATGGCTGCTCCATGGCTAATCCACCGCTGGCTGTGGATATGTTGTGGTCGATGGCGCGCAGCGCTCCGGAAAGCGAACGGTCGTAGGCAATGTCGACCTGGTTGCGCAGTTGGTGGTTTGACAGCCACAGGGCGCCCATCATCACGAATACCAGCGTCGGGATCAGCCACCAGAGAAGCTGGGTTTTCAGGGTGCGATTGCGTTTTTTTGCCGTGAAAAACCGCTTTTTTTCGGCACTTCTAGTTGTCAACAAGGTTCTCCAGGCAGTAGCCCATGCCCCGCATGGTCACGATTTGCACACCTGTTTCCGCCAATTTCTTGCGCAAACGGTGCACTACGACCTCGATGGCTTCCAGGTTGATGTCCGCATCGTCCGTCAGGATGCGATCCAGGATCTGCTGCTTGTTGATCGGTTCGCCGCTTTTCTGGATCAACACCCGTAGAACCGAATGTTCACGTGGGGATAACTGCAAGGGTTGTCCGCTGACCGTGAATTTTTGAGAGGAAGTCTCGAAAACCAGGTTGCCCAAGGCGAGTCGCGGGTGTTCGCGTCCGCGACTGCGCCGGATAAGTGCGATCAACCGTGCTTCCAACTCTTCCAGGACAAACGGTTTCGGCAAGAAATCGTCCGCTCCCTGGTGGAGCGTTCCAATTTTTTCGGCCAGCGAATCGCGCGCGGTCAAGACCAGGACCGGCGTACGGTCGTCCCGCGCGCGAATCTTCGCGAGCAAAGCATGGCCATCCATGCCCGGAAGTCCGAGATCCAGGATCACCGCGTCGAATTCTTCCATTGCCAGCCTTCTTTCGGCGACCAGCCCGTCATCAGCCCATTCAACGACGAACCCAGCGTGCCTGGCCAGGCTTCTTGAAAGCCAGCGGGCAAGTTCGGCTTCGTCTTCTATCAGCAGGATGCGCATGGACGAAGTCCGGGGGGGGATGGCTGGGCGGAATGGGAGAGCATGTTTGGCTTTTCCTTTATTTCTCTTTATATAAAGACTAATGATTAATAAGGCCTGTGGATAACTACCTTAACCTTGAAAACCTCTTTTTTTTCATCAGCTTGCAGCCGTTTTTGCCTGTGCAAGAACTCTGTGTGGGAAAAAAGTTGAAGTTGGACAAGATTTTGGACCCTGTCCGAAACCCCTGCTTGTTCAACTTGCCTCCACAAAATGTGCACAAGGCGTCTACTTAGGAGTTATCCACAGGCCCTTTCTGCCGAACGGGTCTCAAAAACGGCACTTTTACCCCGAAAAACGCCTCGTTGCCTACCTGCGTTTTAGCCCTCCAGGAGGCCATCAGAGGCCCCACAAGGCGTTCGCGAACCGCGGGATTCGAGGGGAGGCGCGCAGCCATTCTTGACTGGGAACTGAACAAAAAGTGAGCAGGTTCCGCCGTAGAATCCCGCCATGGCGACAGAAATCAGAATCAAGAAATCAGGTTGGGCAATCTGGCTGAGAAACCGTTTGTTGGCGGACAATTTGCCGGCCACGCTCTGCGCGGCGGCGCTGATGGGCCTCTTGGGCGCGCTGGCCACCGTGGTGTTCCGGGAAATGCTGACCTGGACGCAGATGCTGCTCGGGGGCGAGGACACTCCCCATGGCATGGTGTCCCTGGCGCGGGGGCTGAGTCCCTGGCAACGCTTCCTGATGCCGGCCATAGGCGGCGCCATTGCCGGGGCCATCCTGCAGATGGCGGCCAGATGGCTGCCCAAGCGCGGCGCGGCGGACTATATGGAGGCGATTTCCATCGGCCGCGGGGTCATCGGCTTTCGCCAGACGGTCGCGCGCAGCCTGTCGTCGATTTTCTCCATCGGCTCCGGCGCCTCCATCGGCCGTGAGGGGCCCATGGTGCAGTTGGCGGCGATGTTGTCCTCCCTGACGGGACGTTATCTGGTGCTGCCGCCGCGGCATTTGCGCTTGTTGGTCGCCTGTGGCGCCACGGCGGGGATCACTTCCGCCTATAACGCGCCCATTGCCGGCGCCTTGTTCATTTCCGAGATCGTCTTTGGCGCGATCGCTTCGGCTACGTTGGTGCCGTTGGTCGTATCGTCAGTCGTGGCGAACATTGTGACGCGCCAGATACTGCATTACGACGCGGTTTTTCATATGCCGCCCTTCACGTTCGTGTCCGGCTGGGAAGTCATCAACTATCTGGGCCTGGGGGTGATCGCCGGCCTGGCGGCGCCGCAGTTCCTGCGTTTTCTCGACACGGCGCGCGCCGCGTTCGGCCGCGTGCCCGCGCCGTTGTGGCTGCGCATGGCATTGGGCGGCCTGATCGTCGGCGCCTTGTCGGTGGTGAATCCAGAGGTGTGGGGCAATGGCTACAGCGTGGTCAACAGCATGCTGCATACGCAATGGGCCTGGCAGGCGGTGGCCGCCATCCTGCTTCTGAAAACGCTGGCCACCGCGGCCAGCGTCGGTTCGGGCGCGGTGGGCGGTGTTTTCACGCCCACGCTGTTCGTGGGGGCGGCGCTGGGCGCCTTGTACGGCACCGGCCTGCAGGCCTTGTTTCCGGCTGGAGATCTGTCGGCGGTATCCAGCTATGCGGTGGTGGGCATGGGGGCTCTGCTGGCTGCCACCACCTATGCGCCACTGATGTCGATCCTGATGATCTTCGAGATGACGCTCAGCTATGAGGTCATGCTGCCGTTGATGCTGGCCTGCATCACGGGCTACGTCATCGCGCATCGCATACGGCCGGACTCGGTGTACGCGAAATCGTTGGCCAGCAACCGGCGCGCGC
Organism: Achromobacter sp.; assembly: GCA_032153965.1. GTDB lineage: Bacteria > Pseudomonadota > Gammaproteobacteria > Burkholderiales > Burkholderiaceae_B > Achromobacter. Next base: position 34,080 of record JALDYL010000014.1, read on the forward strand.
AGCGTGTCGTTGCCAAGGAGCGAGACGAGTGACAGGATTTTATTAATACGAGTAAATGCTCGTATTAATGAGCGAGGATGAATACCCCTTAATTAAGGGGCTTTTTCATGAAGACGCGCTTCAAACCGATCTCTTCGGCGCGATGGGTTTCCACATAACCGTATCGCCTGTAGATAGCGATGTTCTCCGTCATTTTCTCCTGCGTGTAGAGACGGATGCTGGCATAGCCGGCCCGGCGCGCCGTGCTTTCCGCGAACTGCATCAGGTCGCGGCCATGGCCTTTGCCCTGCGCTTGCGGAGCCACTGCGATGTTGTCCAGCAGCAGACAATCGGCCTCTGGAATCAGGACCAGCACAGCTTGCACGGTATCGCGCACCCGCAGCACATAGAGCACGCCTTGTGCGATGCGGGCTGGGTAATCATCGAGCATCGGCCCGGGCGTCGCGCCGATGCGCGCGACATAGTGGCCGTAGGCTTGCGCGACGATCCGTTCGATGTCGGGCAGGTCGTCGAGGGTGGCGAGGCGTATGTCGGGGGGCATGCGAGTTCCAGATGGTGCGCTGCCCGGCGTGGGCGGATTTCCCAGAAATATAGGACGTCTGGACCGCCGCAGGATTGTTTTGCCGATTAGTTATAAAATTTATAACAAATAGTTCGCGTATATACCCCGAAGATGATGTGCGATCACCGAAGAAAATCCTGAGTGATCCCGCAAAGGAGTGTCAATGGCACCTAATACGTCTTTTCCGGCGAACGGCGCGCCCGACAACCTGTGGAACGAGTATGCAAGGTTCCACGAAGCTTGTTCAGGCGTGCTGGACCGGATCGAGCAGCACAGGGATAGTGGTATTGCCTTGTCGGAGAACGAGTTGTCGGAGTTGAGAACCATGGTGCTCAACCTCAATGCACTCGGCCGGGTGCTGCATGGCAAAAGAGCGCGCGAAATGCGTCAGTTGGCTGAGCGGGCCGAGCGGGCATTGGGCAAGGCCGGATCCGCTGCTGCCGCGCGCATCAGGGAAGAGAGCGAGTCCCAAGATGACTCAGCCACGGTGACGGGCTGAGCCGGCGCGCAGGATATTGCGTGGTCATGCGTGCCGCCGGCGCAGGATAGAGCGCCCCATGGCCCCGGCGATCTTGAGCGTGTACAACACGAACAAGGATCCCGTGATGTCGCCGGTCAGCATCGCAACATAACCATCCGCGAGCGCGGCTCTTTCTCCCTGGAGAAAGAACCAGAGATGATGAATCGTCGTGTTCATCAGCGCATAGACCGCGGCGCAGACCAGCAGGCGCCAGGCAGTAAGGTTGCTCAGGTCCGGCTGCAGCCGCAGTGCCGACCTGGCCCAGCGGTAGGCCAGATAGGGAGCGGCGGCAGCCATGATGCCGCCGGCTACCGAGCGCAGGACGTCGTCGGGAAAGTAGTAGCAGAAGCAGGCGATCCACGATCCGGCCAACAGCCCCAGCGCCGCCGGCAGGCCAAACAACAGCGTGCATATCAGGCGCACGCCCGCCGGCAGATAGATCCAGTTGATGCCACGCACAAACTCAAGGTTGGTAAACACCCATTCATTGACTGCCAGACTGCCCAGGAACAGCACCACCGTCACCAGAGCCCATTTACCCTGATCTAGAATGTTTTCCATGCCTCGAATTCCGCCGCTTATCGGTCGCCGCGTCCATTATCCATGAAAGAAAAAAAGAGACCTGCCGATATCTACCTGCGCTTTCTGCGCCTGGCCGACGCGCTGCGCGGCTTGCCTGCGCTGCCATCGCTCGATCCCATGGAAGAACGCATACTGACGCTGATCGCGCGCGCATCGCAGGAACAACGGCGCTTGTCAGTGCGCGACGTGATGGCCGTCGATAGCATCGGTTCGCCGGCCACCCTGCACGCCCGCTTGAAATCCATGCGGGAGAAAGGCTGGGTATTGCTGGTCGATACCGAGGATGCGCGCCGCAAGCAGGTCGAACTCAGCCAGGCCGCGCTGTCGCATTTCGACCGGCTGTCCGAATGTCTGGTGGAAGCGGCACGCAAGCACTGAGTAGCAGGGCTTGCGCGCCGCAACACGCGGGAGTTCGAGTTATTTCCCGATGCAGAAGCTGGAGAAAATCTCGCCCAGCAGATCGTCGCTGGTGAACTTGCCGGTGATGCTGGACAGGCTGTCATGCGCCAGCCGCAGTTCTTCCGCAAACAGATCCAGCACCCGGTCATCCTGTTCGGCATGCGCGCCGGCAAGCTCCAGGTGCTCCGCCGCATCCTGCAGGGCGTGCAGATGCCGTTCGCGCGCCAGCCACGGCGATTCGCCGCCGGGATTCCAGCCGGCGATGCGCAGCAATTCGGCGCGCAATTCGTCCAGGCCCGCGCCGCGCTTGGCCGAGATGCCAAGTTCCTGGGGGCCGGCGGCAAAAGGTGTGGATAACAGGTCCACCTTGTTGAAAACCTTGAGCACCGGCGTGCGCGGCGGCAGGCGCGCGGTGATCTGGGCGTCCAGTTCGTCGCCGGGCTGGGTGGCGTCCTGCAGATGCAGGATCACGTCGGCGCGTTCGATTTCCTGCCAGGTGCGCGCTATGCCTATGCTTTCCACGGTGTCCTCGGTCTCCCGCAGGCCCGCCGTGTCGACGATGTGCAGCGGCACGCCGTCGATGTGGATCTCCTGCACCACCTTGTCGCGCGTGGTGCCCGCGATCGGGGTGACGATGGCGATGTCGTCGCCGGCCAGCGCGTTGAGCAGGCTGGACTTGCCCACGTTGGGTTGCCCGGCCAGCACCACGTGCAGGCCCTCGCGCAGGATCACGCCCTGGCGCGCCTGCGCGATCAGCTTGGCGAGGTCCGCGGTCAGCGCTGCCAGGGTCGGACGGGCTTGATACTTTTCGAGGAAGTCGATTTCCTCTTCGGGAAAATCCAGGGTCGCTTCGACCAACATGCGCAAGTGGATGATGCGGTCCGACAGATCGTTCACGCGCGCGGAAAAGTCGCCCGACAGCGACGCCATGGCGCCGCGCGCCGCGGCTACCGACGAGGCCTCGATCAAATCGGCTACGGCTTCGGCCTGAGCCAGGTCCATGCGGTCGTTGAGGAAGGCGCGGCGCGTGAATTCGCCCGGCTCGGCCAATCGGATGCCCTGGTCGCGGCCGGCGGCCAGACAGCTTTCCAGCACGCGGCGCAGCACTGCGGGGCCGCCGTGCCCTTGCAGTTCGAGCACGTCTTCGCCGGTATAGGAATGAGGTGCGCGGAAATAGATGGCGATGCCTTCGTCCAGCAATTCGCCCGTACCTGATTTAAACGGCAGGTAGTGCGCATGGCGCGGCGTGAGCTCGCGCTGGAACAGGCGGCGCACGAGTTCGGACAGGTCCGTGCCGGAGATGCGGACGACGCCGATACCGCCTCTTCCGGGGGCGGTTGCGATGGCGGCGATGGGGGCGTAGGCGGACATATTTCGGGCAAGGCAAGGCGAGAACAATAAGGGAATATAACTGTTGCGCCGTCCCTTGTTTGCTGGTTAATGTGGCCCGGAGGTTCAAAACCCGAAACAATCCAGGGAGATCACAATGGCATCTCGGTTTTCGCGTGTCTTGGCCTGCGGCTCAGCCGCGGTGATATTGGCCTTTGGCACCTTCAGTTCGGCTATGGCCCGCGATCTGGTGATCGCCTTGAAGACCGAACCCTCCTCGATGGATCCGCAGTATCACGCGCTCACGCCCAATACGCAGATCTCCCAGACCATTTTCGATACCTTGGTTGCCACCGACGCGCAGCTCAAGCCGCAGCCCGCGCTGGCCGAGTCCTGGACCGTGGACGGCAAGGTGTGGACCTTCAAGCTGCGCCCCAATGTGAAGTTCTCCGACGGCACGCCGTTCACCGCGGAAGACGTGGTCTTCACTTATGCGCGCGTGCCCAAGGTGCCCAACAGTCCTTCGCCGTTCACGCTGTATCTGGGCTCGGTCGAGAAGACCGAAGCGGTCGATCCCAGTACCGTGCGCATCACCACCAAGGACGTGGCGCCGAATCTGCTGGTCAACCTGGCGCAGTTGCCCATCATGTCCAAGAAGGCGGCGTCGGGCCCCGCGGCCGAGGGCAAGACGACGACGGAACTCAATAGCGGCGACGGCCTGATAGGCACTGGTCCCTACAAGTTCGTGTCCTGGAAACGCGGCGCCGAATTCGTGCTGGCGCGCAATGACAACTATTGGGGCAAGAAGCCCGAATGGGATCGCGTGGTCTACCGTCCCATCAGCAACGCAGCCGCGCGCGTGGCCGCGCTGCTTGCCGGCGACGTCGACATGATCGAGGATCCCCCGACCGACGACCTGCCCAAGCTCAAGGGCGACAAGAAGCTGTACGTCGAGGAAACGCCGTCGGTGCGCGTCGTGTACCTGGCGCTGGACCAGTTCGCCGAGCCCTCGCCTGGCGTCCAGGGCACCGAGAAGAACCCCATGAAGGACAAGCGCGTGCGCGAGGCGCTGTCGCTCGCCATCAACCGCGATGCGCTGGTCGAGCGCGTGATGGGCGGGGTGGCGCTGCCCGCGGGCAACCTGCTGCCCTACCCCATGTTCGGTTCCAGCAAGGAGCATTCCAAGGCGCCCAAGGCCGACGTGGAAAAGGCCAAGGCCTTGTTGAAGGAAGCCGGCTATCCCAACGGCTTTTCCATCACGCTGGGCTCGCCGTCGGGCCGCTATGTCAACGATTCGAAGGTAGCGCAGGCGATCGCGTCGATGTGGACCCGCATCGGCGTGAAGACCAGCGTGGATGCGATGGCGCCCCCGGTGTTCTTCAAGAACCGCGACAGCTATGCGTTCTCGGCCTATCTGGCGGGCTGGTCCGTGACCAGCGGCGAGATGTCCAACGCGCTGACCTCGTTGCTGGTGACGCGCAATCCCGAAGCGGGCCTGGGCACCACCAACCGCAGCCGCTACTCCAACCCCAAGATGGACGCGCTGGTGAAGGAAGCGTCGTCGACCATGGACGACGCCAAGCGCGCGGACCTGTTGTCCAAGGCCAGCAACATCGCCATGGATGACTACGCCATGTTGCCTGTGCATTTCGAGTTGTCGGTATGGGCGATGAAGAGCGACATCCGCTATCAGGGCCGCCCGGACCAGGTCACGCTCGCGCAGTTTGCAACGCTGAAGAAGTAAGGCGCTAGTGCTTGCAACTATCGTAAGAAGGCTGCTGCAGACCATCGTCGTCATGCTCGTCATGTCGGCGCTGGTCTTTGCCGGCATCTACATGGTGGGCGACCCAGTCTCGATGCTGGCCAGCCCGGAAGCGACCGAAGCGCAGCGCGCCGCGGTGCGCGCATCGCTGGGCCTGGATCTGCCGCTATGGCGGCAGTACCTGATCTTCATGGGCCAGGCGGTGCGCGGCGATTTCGGCAACAGCTTCCTGACGGGCGAACCGGCCATGAGGCTGATCCTGGAGCGCATGCCGGCCACGGTGGAACTGGCCTGTGTGGCCATGCTGCTGTCGGTGCTGATCGGCGTGCCGCTGGGCATCCTGGCGGGACTCAAGCCCAAGGCGGCGGGTTCGCGCGCCATCATGACGGGTTCGGTGCTGGGCTTTTCACTGCCCAACTTCTGGGTCGGCCTGATGCTCATCATGGTGTTCGCCGTGATACTGGGCTGGGTGCCGGCGGGCGGGCGCGGCCAGACCGTCAGCATCGGTTCGCTGCAGTTGAGCGTACTGACCTTCGACGGCTGGCTGAGTCTGGCTTTGCCCGCGGCCACGATCGCTTTCGCCAAGTGCGCCATGATCATCCGCGTGACGCGCGCCGCCACGCGCGAAGCCTTGCCCATGGACTACATCAAGTTCGCGCGCGCCAAGGGCCTGTCTGAAAAGCGCGTGCTGGGCGTGCATCTGCTCAAGAACATCCTGATCCCGGTGGTGACGGTGGCGGGCCTGGAGTTCGGCCAAGTGATGGCGTTTGCGGTTGTGACCGAAACGGTGTTTTCGTGGCCGGGCATGGGCAAGCTGCTGATCGATTCCATCATCAATCTGGATCGTCCGGTGGTGGTCGCATACCTGCTGTTGATCGTGTTCTTCCTGGTCATGTTGAATCTGGTGGTGGACATCATCTACACGGTGCTGGACCCCCGCGTACGCTTGGATAGCCGCCGATGAACACACCCGCCACCGCCGCCGCGCCCCCGGTTCAGGCCAAGGAGCAGACGCCCTGGCGCCGCTTCCTGTCGGACTTCTTCGCCAGCAAGCTGGCCACGCTGGGCCTGATCATGCTGGTCCTGATCGTGGGCGCCGCGCTGCTTGCGCCGTGGATCGCGCCGCAGAATCCCTATGACCTGGCGATGCTGGACATCATGGATTCCAAGCTCAAGCCGGGCAGCGAAAGCGGCGATGGCAGCATGCGCTATTGGCTGGGCACCGATGGCCTGGCGCGCGACCTGTTCTCGGCCATCCTGTACGGCATGCGCACCAGCCTGCTGGTGGCCAGCGTGTCGGTGCTGGCGGCCTTCGGCATCGGCGCCACGGTGGGTTTGGTGGCGGCCTATTTCGGCGGCCGCATCGACGCCTTGCTGATGCGGGTTGTGGATATCCAGTTGTCGTTCCCGGCCATCCTGGTTGCATTGATGTTGCTGGCGATTCTGGGCAAAGGTGTGGATAAGGTGATCATCGCGCTGATCGTGGTGCAGTGGGCGTATTTCGCGCGCGCCGCGCGCGGCGCGGCGCTGGTCGAGCGCGGCAAGGAATACGTGGAAGCGGCGCGCTGCATGTCGCTGTCCTGGGGGCGGGTGCTGTTTCGCCATGTGCTGCCCAACTGTATGCCGCCCTTGATCGTGATCGCGACCATCGACCTGGCGCACGCGATTGCGCTGGAGGCCACCTTGTCGTTCCTGGGCGTGGGTGTGCCGGTCACCGAGCCGTCGCTGGGCATGCTGATCTACAACGGCTTCGAATACCTGTTGTCCGGCCAGTACTGGATTTCGTTCTTTCCCGGCATTGCGCTGGCGCTGGCCATCATTGCCATCAACCTGGTGGGCGACCATCTGCGCGATGTGCTTAACCCGCGCCACGCGAATTGAGGGCGGGCGCCATGCAGACACCTGTGGAAAAGTCCCTGGCGGCGCCTACGCCCATCCTTGAGGTGCATGGCCTGAAGACGCATTTCTACACACGCAACGGTGTGGTGAAGGCGGTGGACGGCGTGGATCTGATGCTGGCCGAAGGCGAGATCCTGGGGCTGGTGGGCGAATCGGGATCGGGCAAGAGCATCACCGGCTTTTCGTTGATGGGTTTGCTGGATGAGCCGGGCCGCGTCGTCGACGGCGCCTTGCGGTTCAACGGCGAGGACCTGCGCGCCGCGACGCCCGCGCGCTGGCGCGAGCTCAGGGGCCAGGAGATCGCGATGATCTTCCAGGATCCCATGATGACCCTGAACCCGGTGCTGCGCGTCGATACGCAGATGATCGAGGCGGTGCAGGCGCACAGCAAGGTATCGCGCGAACAGGCTCGTCAGCGCGCGCTGCAGACGCTCGCCATGGTCGGCATCCCCTCGCCCGAGGAGCGCCTGCGCACCTATCCGCACCAGTTGTCCGGCGGCATGCGGCAACGCGTGGCGATCGCGATCGCGCTTTTGAATTCGCCGCGCCTGATCATCGCCGACGAGCCCACCACGGCGCTGGATGTGACCATACAAGGACAGATCCTGTTCGAAGTGCAGAAGCTGTGCCGCGAGACCGGCACCGCGCTGATCTGGATCACGCACGACCTTGCCGTGGTCGCGGGCCTGGCGGATCGCGTGTCGGTCATGTATGCGGGGCGCGTGGTGGAAACCGGCACCACGCAGGCCGTCATCAGCCATCCCATGCATCCTTACACGCATGGCTTGATCGCTTCCATACCCACGCCCGAATCCCGCGGCAGGCCGCTGGTTCCGATTCCTGGCATGACGCCGTCGCTGCTGAACCTGCCGCAAGGCTGTGCGTTCCGCGGGCGCTGCCCGCGCGCCACCGACGCCTGTCTGGTCGAGCCGCAGCCCGTGGAAGTGCGTCCGGCGCAATGGGTGCGTTGCTGGCATGCCGGAGGACCAGACGCCAAATGAACGCCGCAGAACGTGATCCCGTGGTCCCCATCCTGTCGCTGAGCGGGGTCGAGCTGCGCTTCGTGCAGCCCGTGGACCTGGCAGGCCGTATTGCCAACCTGCTGGGCGCAGGCTTGAAGACGCAGGTCGTGCATGCGGTGGCAGGCGTCGACCTGGACGTGCGGGCGGGCGAAGTGATAGGCATCGTGGGCGAATCGGGCTGTGGAAAATCCACCTTGGGCCGCATCGTGTCCGGCATTCTGCCGCCGACCGCAGGCGCAGTCAGCTACCAGGGCCATGCCGTGAAGGCCATGTCGGGCCCCGAACGCCGCGCCTATGAGCTGGGCGTGCAGATGATTTTCCAGGATCCCTATGCATCGCTCAACCCGCGCATGCGCGTGCGCGAAATCATCGGTGAAGCGCCCGTGGCGCATGGCCTGGTCCGCGCGCGCGACAAGGCCGAGTACGTGGCCGGGCTGATGCGTCAGGTGGGGCTGGATCCGGCTTTTGCACAGCGTTATCCCCATCAATTCTCTGGCGGCCAGAGGCAGCGCGTAGGCATTGCGCGGGCCCTGGCGCTCAAGCCTTCGGTCATCGTTTGCGACGAGGCGGTCGCCGCGCTGGACGTGTCGATCCAGGCGCAAGTGCTTAATCTGTTCGAACAGTTGCGCGCGGACCTGGACCTGACCTATCTTTTCATCAGCCACAACCTCAGCGTGGTGAGCCACATATCGGACCGCGTGGCCATCATGTACCTGGGCCGCGTAGTGGAACTGGCGCCCACCGATACGGTTTTCCGGCGCGCCAACCATCCGTACACGCAGGCCTTGCTGAAGGAACTGCCGACGTTGCAGCCGGGGCGGCGTACCTACCAGCCCATCAAGGGCGAACTGCCATCGCCGCTGGATCCGCCGACGGGCTGCGCCTTCCACCCGCGTTGCCCGCACGCGATGCCGCGCTGCAAGACAGAACGGCCGCTGCTGCGCGAAGTTGCCTCGGGCCAGTTCAGCGCCTGCCATCTGAACGATACGTGAATTCAACTCTTACGCTTTATCCACATCCATGAAAACCATAGACGAAATCGAACGCGCCCACGGCGACCTCACCGCATTGCGACGGGATATCCACGCGCATCCGGAACTCGCCTTCCAGGAAACCCGCACGTCCGCGCTGGTGGCGGAGCGCTTGCGCGGCTGGGGCCTGGAAGTCCACACCGGGCTGGGGAAAACCGGTGTGGTGGGCATATTGCGCGGCGGCAGCGGCAAGAAGACCATCGGTCTGCGCGCCGACATGGACGCGCTGCCCATGCCCGAGCACAACCGTTTTGCGCACAAGTCCACCATCAGCGGACGCATGCATGGCTGTGGCCATGATGGACACACCACGATGCTGCTGGGGGCGGCGCAGTACTTGTCCACACATCGCGATTTCGACGGCACCGTGGTGTTCATCTTCCAGCCGGCCGAGGAAGGCGGCAACGCCGGCGCGCGCGCCATGATGCAGGACGGCCTGTTCGAGAAATTCCCCTGCGACGCGGTGTTCGGCATCCACAACATGCCCGGCATGCCGGTCAACCAGTTCGGCTTCCGTGCGGGACCGACCATGGCCTCCAGTAACCGCTGGGACATCGTCATCAAGGGCGTGGGCGGCCATGCGGCGCAGCCGCATGCCTCGGTGGACCCCATCATCGTCGCGGCCGACATGGTGCATGCCCTGCAGACCGTGATCTCGCGCAGCAAGAATCCGCTGGACCAGGCCGTGCTGTCGATCACGCAGATCCATGCAGGCGACGCCTACAACGTGATCCCTGGCGAAGCCGTGCTGCGCGGCACCGTGCGCACGTATTCAGTGGAGACACTGGACAAGATCGAGGCCGACATGCGCCGCATCGCCACCACCCTGCCGCAGGTCTACGGCGGCACCGGCGAACTGGACTTCGTGCGTGCATACCCCCCGCTGGTGAACTGGGACAAGGAAACCGCCTTCGCCGCCCAGGTCGCCGAAGACGCGTTCGGCGCTGAAAATGTGCAGCGCGAGATGCCGCCTTTCATGGGCGCCGAGGACTTTTCCTTCTTCCTGGAAGCGGTGCCGGGGACCTATCTGTTCCTGGGCAATGGCGACGGCGACCACCGCATGGAAACCTATCACGGCATGGGTCCGTGCCAGCTGCACAACCCGAATTACGACTTCAACGACGCCCTGTTGCCGGTAGGCGCAACTTATTGGGTGAAACTGGTACAGGCGTTTCTACCGCAGTCCTGATTTACCCAAGTCATTGATTTAAAAGGCGCGGGCGCTCAGCAGTCCGCGCCTTTTTTCGTGGCGAGGTCTAGTTGTGCACAGGCTATCCACCTGCTATTCACCGCCTATCCACCGGGATATCCCCCGGCAATCCACCGTTTTTCCCTGGCTTGCCACCAGGCTTATCCCAAGACTTATCCACAGGCTTCACCGGCGTAATTTGCCGGTGTAGCGCTCTCGTCCCCAGGGTAAATGCGTATGCCTGCGAGACCGGCTCGGCCTTGACTCGTTCGGGCCCACCGGCCTAGCATTGATATAACTGTGAAATATCACTGTTATTTTAATCAGAGATTCCACCCTACCCTGAACAGGAAATCCCATGGTCCAGAAAGTCCGCATCACCAGCCCCCACGTCGCCGAAGCCGAGCCTGGCCTGTGGTCCAACTGCCTGCGCGTGAAAGACTCGGTCTATCTGTCGGGGCTGACCGCCCGCGCCAACGACGGCAGCACCATCCAGGGGGCGAATGCCTATGAACAGGCCCAGGCCATTTTTGCGAAGATGAAGCATCTGCTGGAAGCTGCGGGCGGCCAGATCGACGACATGGTCACGATGACGATCTTCCTGACCAACATGGCGGACAACCAGCAAGTGTGGAAGGCGCGCCGCGAATTCTTCAGCGGCGATTTCCCCGCTTGCGCGCTGGTGCAGGTATCCGCCCTGGCCAAGCCCGAGATCCTGGTGGAAATCCAGGCCCAGGCCCGCCTTGCGGACTGACGCCATGAAAATCGTCCGCTATGCGAGCGAATCCGGCCCGGTATTGGGCCGGCTGGACGGTCAGGCCATCACGCCCTTTCAGGGCGTGGCTGACGTACAGGCGCTGCTGAGCCATGTCGCGCAGGCCAGCGGCGCGGCCGTGCCGCTGGATTCGGTGCGCCTGCTCGCCCCCATCGTGCCGCAGCGCAATGTGTTCTGCGTGGGCTGGAACTACCTGAAGCACTACGACGAAAGCAAAGGCAAGCGCGAAGGGCAAGAGGTTGAGCTGCCGGATCGCCCCACCTTCTTCAGCAAGCTGCCCACCACGATTGCGGGCCCGCATGACAGCGTGCCCCTGCACGAAGCCTATACAGCCAAGCTCGACTGGGAGGTCGAGCTGGCCGTGGTGATCGGCAAAGAGGGACGCGATATCGCCGAAGCCGACGCCCTGGGCCACGTGTTCGGGTACACGGTCGCCAATGACCTCAGCGCACGCGATCTGCAGCGCGCGCATGGTGCGCAATGGTTCAAGGGCAAGAGCCTGGATGCGACCTGCCCGATGGGGCCGGTGCTGGTTACCGCGGATGAGATCGGCGATCCGCAGAATCTCGCCCTGGGCTGCGAGGTCAATGGCGCGCGCATGCAGGCAGGCCACACCCGTAACCAGATCTTCAGCGTGGCGCGCGTGATCGCGGAGCTGTCGCAGGGACTGACCCTGCTGCCCGGCGACGTCATCCTGACCGGCACGCCGGAGGGCATAGGCGCGGCCCGCCAGCCCCCCACGTTCCTGGCCGACGGCGACGTCGTGGAATGCTGGGTGGACGGCATAGGCACATTGCGCAATCTCGTGCGCGCAGGCCTGCGCTACGCGGAATAAGCCGCATGGCGTGCGGCACCGATGACAAATCAAGGGGTAAACATCATGAAGAAAACCGTATTGGCCGCCGCGCTGGCGCTGGCCAGCATGAACGCCGCCGCCGACACGTTCCCGTCGCAGCCCATGACGCTGATCGTGCCGTACACCGCGGGCGGCTCCTCGGACGCGCTGGCGCGGGCGCTGGGCAAGGCCATTGCGAAGAACACGGGCGCCAACATCGTCGTCGAGAACCGTCCGGGCGGCAGTACCGTGATTGGCGCGCAAGCCTTGCTGGGCAAGCCGGCCGACGGCAACACCGTGCTGCTGATCGCGGCAAGCTTCGTCATCAATCCCTATCTGCTGAACCAGCTGCCCTATGACAGCGTGAAGGACTTCCAGCCAGTCACGCAGCTGGCGTCCAACCCGCATGTGCTGGTGGTCGGGCCCAAGGTGCCGGCGGGCGATCTCAACGCGTTCCTGGCCTGGGCCAAGAGCCAGGGAGACAAGGCGACCTTCTCGTCGTTCGGCAACGGCTCATCGGGCCACCTGGGCTTCGAGATGCTGAAAAAGCAAGCGGGCCTGGGCATGATGCACGTGCCATACAAGGGCGCGGCGCCGGCCACCATGGCCGTGCTGAGCGGCGAAGTGGATGCCACCCTGGGCGATGTTGGCGTGGTTGCGCCGCATATCCAGGCGGGCAAGCTGCGCGCACTGGCGGTAGCAGGAAAGGCGCGCACGCCCGCGCTGCCGGATGTGCCGACCTTTGCCGAGGCTGGCTTGCCGGGCTTCGAGTCGCAAACCTGGATGGGCTTGCTGACGCGTACCGGCGTGCCCGCGGACCGTGTGCAGCGTTTGAACCAGATGTACTCGGAAGCGCTGCAGGATGCCGATGTGCGCCAGATCCTGGCGCAGCAGGGCATGGTGGCGGCGGCCTCCACGCCAGATGCGTTCGCGGCGTTCATGAAGGCGGAGTCCGCCAAATATGGGCAGGCTATCAAGGACGGCAACGTGCGCCTCGACTGAGGACAGGCTGGCCCGCCCGCACCGGTCGCTATAATCGCAGCGGTCTGCGCCGGTTGCGGCGCGTGGTCAGCAACCATCACCGCATGCCCAAGAACCCTACCCCCAAGCGACAGCAGGAAGACAGCGCGCCGGCGGCCTCGCTCGGCGAACAGGCGTATATCGCGATCAAGCGCATGATCCTCACGCAGGAGCTGCGCGCGGGGGACCAGATCAATGTGGCGCAACTGAGCGAACAGCTGTCGCTGGGCCGCAGCCCCATCCATCTGGCCATACACCGGCTGGACCGCGAAGGTCTGGTGGACATCCTGCCGCGCAAGGGCATCCTGGTCAAAGCGGAAACCATAGACAGCTTCCTGGAGCTGATCTCAGCGCGCCTGCTGGTCGAACCGCACCTGACCGGCCTGGCCGTGGACAATGCCACGCCGGCGCTGCTGGAACGCCTGCAGGCGCTGGTGGCGGCAGGTTGGGAATGCCATGAACGCCAGGACCGCCTGGGCAGCATGGAGATCGACCGCAGGTTCCACCAGACGTTGTACGAAGCCGCGCGCAATGACATCCTGGCGGAGTTCGCCGGCAGCCTGCTGGACCGTTCCATGCGCCTGTGGTTCCGTCCGCCCGCGGGCAAGGCCGAAAAGCCCAATGTGGCCGAACTGGAAGACCTGTACAACATGGTCGAGCGCGGCGATAAGAAGGCCGCGGTGCGCAAGATGGAGCAGCACATCGGCTCCGTGCGCGGCAAGTTCCTCTCGCGCGAATAAGCTTATAGCCGTAATGCGATGGCGCGCCATATGACGCGCAGGCTTGAACAAAGGCCGAATAATTCGTTTGCGTAGGGGTTGCGCGTTTTCATAATGGATCGTTCCTGAGCCGGCCTGGCCGGCGGCATTCGCGCAAGGAGCGATCCATGTCCCAGAGCAACGCGCTGCGCCGGTCCGAGGCGTATGCCGAACCCGCGGCGCAAGCCTTTTCGATTCGTCCGCTGGCGGCCGTGACCGGCGCCGAAATCATCGGCATCGACCTGTCGCGCGAGCTGGCCCCGGCCGATTTCGCCCAGGTGCATCGCGCGCATCTGGACCATCACCTGCTGGTGTTCCGCGACCAGCGCATCACGCCGCAGCAGCACATCGATTTCAGCCGCCGCTTCGGCCGCCTGATGATCCACGTGCTGCATCAATTCCATCTGCCTGGGCATCCCGAGATCCTCATCGTCTCCAACATCGTCGAAGACGGCCAGCCGATAGGGCTGGGCGATGCCGGCAAGTATTGGCATTCGGATATCTCGTACAAGGAACTGCCCAGCCTGGGTTCGCTGCTGCACGCGCAGGAGCTGCCCGAGCAAGGCGGCGACACGCTGTTCGCCGACATGCATGTGGCCTACGACACCCTGCCCGCCGCCTTGCGCGATGCCATCGAAGGCAAGCGCGCCGTGCATTCCTATCTGGCCAAGTACGGCCAGCTGCAGAAGGAAGGCGCGTGGCGCCCCAACCTCAGCGCGCAACAGGTGGCGCAGGTGCAGGAAGTGGTGCATCCGGTCGTGCGCACGCATCCGGAGACGGGCCGCCGCGCGCTGTTCGTAAGCGAAGGCTTCACGACCCGCATCGAGGGCCTGCCCGAAGACGAGAGCCGCCAGATCCTGGACGAGCTGTTTATCCACAGCATCCGGCCCGAACACATCTACCGCCACCAATGGCAGCCGCATGATCTGGTGTTCTGGGACAACCGCTCCCTGATCCACCTGGCCGGCGGCACGCCGGACCACCTGCGCCGCAAGCTGTACCGCACCACGATCGAAGGCGACGTGCCGTTCTGATCTTCAGTCCGGTGCAATGTCGCGCAAACCATTTGTCCACAGGGTACGCCATGGGTTTTTCTTCAGCTCTACGTGATCGCTTGGTCCAGGCCGCCACCGGCGCGGGCCTGGCGTTGATACTTGCCGTGCTGGCGCTGGCTGCGCCCACGCCGGCCATGGCGGAGGGCCGCATCCGCATCGCCGAGCAGTACGGCATCGTGTACCTGCTGCTGAATGTGGCGCGCGACCAGCAGCTGATCGAAAAGCACGGCAAGGCCGATGGTGTGGATATCTCGGTCGAGTGGGCCAAGCTGTCGGGCGGCTCGGCCGTGAACGATGCGCTGCTGTCCGGGGCTGTGGATATCGCGGGGGCGGGCGTCGGACCGCTGCTGACGATCTGGGACCGCACGCGTGGCAAGCAGAACGTGAAGGGCGTGGCCTCGCTGGGCAATTTTCCCTATTACCTGGTCAGCAACAATCCCAATGTGAAGACGATTGCGGACTTCACCGACAACGACCGCATCGCGGTGCCGGCGGTGGGCGTGTCGGTGCAATCGCGCGTGCTGCAGCTGGCGTCGGCCAAGCTGTGGGGCGACGCGCAGTTCAACAAGCTGGACAAGATTTCCGTCGCCCTGCCGCATCCGGACGCGGCCGCCGCCATCATCGCGGGCGGCACGGAAATCACGGGGCATTTCGGCAATCCGCCCTTCCAGGAGCAGGAGCTGGCCGAGAATCCCCGGGCGCGCATCGTGCTCAATTCCTATGACGTGCTGGGTGGCCCCAGTTCGTCGACGGTGCTGTTCGCCACCGAGAAATTCCGCAAGGAAAATCCCAAGACCTACAAGGCATTCCAGGCCGCGCTGAAGGAAGCGGCGCAGTTTGCCGCCGCCAATCCGGAAAAGGCCGCGGATACCTATCTGCGCGTCACGGGCGCCAAGCTGGATCGCGATTTCCTGATCAGGGTGATCAAGAACCCCGACGTGCAGTTCAAGCTGGAACCGCAGAATACCTATGCGCTGGCCGAGTTCATGCACAAGGTGGGCGCGATCAAGAATGCCCCGGCCAGCTGGCGTGACTACTTCTTCGACGATCCCGTCACGGCGCAAGGCAGCTGAGATGGGATTGAGCGCTGCCACCCCTGTGGATAACGCCGAAAAGGCCACGCCTTTGCTGGCTGTGGATAAGGTGTCGATCGAATACAAGACGCGCGAACGGCGCGTGCGCGCGACGCATCAGGTCAGTTTCGACGTACATGAGGCGGAGCGCTTCATCCTGTTGGGCGCATCGGGTTGCGGCAAGTCCACGCTGCTCAAGGCGATCGCGGGTTTCATCGAACCGACCGAAGGCCGCATCGCCATCGACGGGCAACCCGTGCGCGGCCCCGGGCCCGACCGCATCGTGGTGTTCCAGGAATTCGACCAGTTGCCGCCCTGGAAAACGCTGCGCCAGAACGTGGCGTTTCCGCTGGTGGCCTCGCGCAAGCTGAGCCGGCGCGAGGCCGATGAGCGCGCCATGCACTATCTGGACAAAGTGGGGCTGTCTGCGTTCGCCGATGCCTATCCGCATACCCTGTCCGGCGGCATGAAGCAGCGCGTGGCGATTGCCCGCGCCCTGGCCATGCAGCCGCGCGTGCTGCTGATGGACGAGCCTTTCGCGGCGCTGGACGCGCTGACGCGGCGGCGCATGCAGGAAGAGTTGATGGCGCTGTGGGAAGACGTGCGCTTCACGCTGCTGTTTGTCACGCATTCGATCGAAGAGGCATTGGTGCTGGGCAGCCGCGTGTTGCTGCTGTCGCCGCATCCGGGCCGCGTGCGTGCAGAATTGAATGCCCATGCCTACGGGCTGCACAGCCAGGGCTCGGCGTCGTTCCAGTCGGCCGCCAGGCGCATCCACGACCTGTTGTTCGATGAGACGCCGGCGGAACCGCCTGCTGAACGGGCCGCGGCCTGAAGGACA
The DNA here is from genome assembly GCA_032153965.1 of Achromobacter sp. Lineage (GTDB taxonomy): Bacteria > Pseudomonadota > Gammaproteobacteria > Burkholderiales > Burkholderiaceae_B > Achromobacter. The sequence goes on from JALDYL010000014.1 coordinate 50,732, forward strand.
CACATGAGCACTGCCTATGCGGGCGCCGTGCCCGTCCGCCCCGAAGTGGAATACGATCTGCAGCCCTTGCCCCCGCAAGCGGCTGAAACGCCCCTGCCCTGGCACGAACGCCTGTGGCAGCACGCCAGCTTGCGCAAGCTGGCGATCCAGGCGCTGCTGGCCGGCATCTGGGAATTGGCGGCGCGCTATACCGACAACGACCTGCTGCTGCCCAGCGCGTCGCAGACGGCGGTGGCTTTTGTGCAAGGCATTGCCGGGGGCGAACTGCTGGCGCGCGCCGGACAATCGCTGCGCGTGCTGGTGCTAGGTTATGCGGCGGGTGTGGCGCTGGCCTTCGTGCTGACCACGCTGGCGGTGTCGACGCGCTTCGGACGCGACTTGCTGTCCACGCTGACCGCCATGTTCAATCCCCTGCCTGCGATTGCGCTATTGCCGCTGGCGCTGCTGTGGTTCGGCCTGGGCGAAGGCAGCCTGGTGTTCGTATTGATCCACTCGGTGCTCTGGGCGCTGGCGTTGAACACGTATGCGGGTTTTCTGGGGGTGTCGGAGACCCTGCGCATGGCGGGCCGCAATTATGGGCTGACCGGCCTGCGTTACGTCCTGCAGATCTTGGTGCCCGCGGCCCTGCCGGCCATTTTGGCAGGGCTGAGGATAGGTTGGGCCTTTGCATGGCGCACGCTGATCGCGGCGGAACTGGTGTTCGGCGCGTCCAGCGGCAAGGGCGGCCTGGGCTGGTACATCTTCCAGAACCGCAACGAGTTATACACAGACCGCGTGTTTGCGGGACTGGCCGCGGTGGTGATCATCGGCCTGCTTGTGGAAAACCTGGTGTTCGACACCTTCGAGCGTTTCACGGTCCGGCGCTGGGGCATGCAGCGCTGAACGTCTGTCAGGACGCGATATTGCGACCATGAAAAAGGCGGCCCTTCCGGGCCGCCTTGCACATAGGCGCGTCGCGGATTACAGCTTCAGTCCCAGTGCCTTGGCCACGCCGGCGGCGTAGGCGGGATCGGCCTTGCGGAAGTGCTCCAGCTGGCGGCGCTGGATTTCCTCGGGCACGCCCGCCATGTGGCGGCCGATATTGCCGAACAGTTGCTCCTGCTGCGCAGGCGACATCAGGCGGAACAGGGCGCCCGGCTGCGAGTAGTAGTCGCCGTCCACGCGATGGTTCCAGCGCGCCGCGGCCTGGCCGTCCAGCGCCAGCGGCGGTTCGCCCGCCGAGGGCGTTTCCTTCCATTCGCCGGCGCTGTTGGGCTCGTAGTTCAGGGTGGCGCCGGCATTGCCGTCGACGCGGCCCGCGCCGTCGCGGTGGAAGCTATGGAACGGGCAGCGCGGTGCGTTCACCGGAATTTGGTGATGGTTGATGCCCAGGCGGTAGCGGTGCGTGTCGCCATACGAGAAGATCCGACCCTGCAACATCTTGTCCGGCGAAAAGTCGATGCCGGGCACGACATTGGCCGGCGTGAAGGCGGCCTGCTCCACTTCTGCGAAGTAATTTTCAGGGTTCTTGTTCAGTTCCAGCACGCCGACTTCGATGAGTGGATAGTCCCCGTGCGGCCAGACCTTGGTCAGGTCGAAGGGGTTGATGTGGTAGGTCGCGGCTTGCGCCTCGGGCATGATCTGCACCTTCAGCGTCCACTTCGGGAAATTGCCTTTCTCGATGTTCTCGAACAGGTCGCGCTGCGAGCTTTCGCGGTCATGGGCGACCACTTGCGCGGCTT
>JALDYL010000139.1:0-12116 GCA_032153965.1 Achromobacter sp.
CGCCGGACAGCTTGCCGACGATGGCGTCCCAGGGCGGCAGGCGCAGCGCGTCGGCCGCGATTTCCATCTGGTGTTCGATATCGTCCGCGCCGCTGGAGGCTGCGGCGGCGATGATGGCTTCGAGCTCGGCCTGCTCAGCGGCCAGCGCGTCGAAATCGGCGTCCGGCTCGGCGTAGGCGGCATAGACCTCGTCCAGGCGCTTCTTGGCGGTGACGACGGCGCCCAGGCCCTCTTCCACCGATTGGCGCACCGTGTGCTCGGGGTTGAGCTGCGGTTCCTGCGGCAGGTAGCCGATGTTCAGGCCCGGCATGGGGATGGCTTCGCCTTCGATCTCTTTATCGACGCCAGCCATGATCTTCAGCAGCGTCGACTTGCCCGAGCCGTTCAGGCCCAGCACGCCGATCTTGGCGCCAGGAAAAAACGAAAGCGAGATATCACGCAAAATCTGCCGCTTGGGCGGCACGATCTTGCCGACGCGGTTCATGGTGTAGACGTATTGGGCCATGGGCTCGTATGGGAGATATAGCTGATGAATCGTCGATTGTAGGCCGGAACCCTGACCCGCGTATGTCCGCCGCCAAATGGCCGGCCCCAGCCGCGGGCCCGCCCCGTCAGGCGGCCTTCGGCCGCGCCGCGCGCCCGCCGGCGCGCATCTGCGCCAGCATGACGCCGGCCAGCGCCATCGCCCCGCCGACGATGTGGAACAGATGGGGTTTTTCGTCCAGGAACACGGCCGCGATCGCGACCGTGGCCACCGGCATGAGGTTGAGGAAAATGCTGGCGCGGTTGGGACCCAGGTGCTTGACGCCCTGCATCCACAGAAAGGGCGCAAACAGCGACGGGAACACCGCCGCGTACAGCACCAGCGGCAGGTTGTCGCCATTGAGCGGCGAAGGCGGCGCCATCAGGAAGGCGGGCAGTTGGAACAGCACGCCGAAAGCCACCTGCACATACAGCGACTGCCACGGCCCCACCGGCAAGGCCCAGCGGCGCAGCAGCACCCCGTACAGCGCGTAGGCCAGCGCGCCCACACCCATCAGCAGATCGCCGCGATTGGCCCCCACCTCCAGCAGCCGGGCCGGATCGCCCTCGCCGATCAGCAGAGCCAGGCCCGCCAGCGACAGCAGTCCGCCCAGCATGGCCATGGCCGAGGGCAGCTCGCGCAGCAGCAGCGCCACTACCGCAATGGTCATCAGCGGAATCATCGCGGTGATGATGCCCATGTTGGTCGCCGTGGTGCTGGCGGCCGCGACATAGGCCAGGCCCTGGTACAGCGCCATGCCCAGTCCGCCCAGCACCGCCAGCTTGGGCAGGTTGGGCAGGATCAGGCGGCGCTGCGCCCAGACGCCAGGCAGCACGAAGGGCGTCAGCACCACGCCGGCCAGGGCCCAGCGGTAGAAGCCGATGGCGGCCGGCGCGATGGCGCTGGCCGCCATCTTGGTGACGATCATGTTGACCGACCAGATCAGGGCCGCCAGCAGCGGGTACAGCAGATAACGGGCGGGAATATGCGGAGTGGCGACACGAGTCATGTGGGGCAAAGCACTGGTGAAGACGAGACGGGGCCAGTGTAGGATCTGTCTGACTCCATGTATATAATGAAAAACAGACAAAATCAGACGAAGTTCCGACATGGCGTCCACCGATTCCGCGCCCTCGCTGGCCAGCCACCTGCCTTATCCGCTGGCCTGCCGCATCCTGCACTTCACGCCGCATTCCGGCATGAAGCGCCATAGCTCGCCCTGGGCGGAGCTGAACTTCGCGATCTCCGGCATCATGGAAATCGGCATACGCGGCGTCACCTACCTGTCGCCGCCGCAGTACGCCATCTGGATACCGCCGCATGTCGAGCATTGCTGCCAGAACGAGGGCGAGGTGCACTACGCCTGCATCGACATCCCCGCCGCGGCCTGCGCCGGCCTGCCCACGGAACCGTGCACGCTCGAGATCAGCCCGGTCATGCGCGCGATTCTGGGCGACTTCGAGCAGCGCGGCATCAGCTATCCGGATACGCCGGAAGACCGGCGCATGGCGCAGATCGTCATCGATCAGGTCCGCCAGGCGCGGGCATACGCCAGTTACCTGCCCTCCACCTCCGATCCGCTGCTCGCGCCCATTCTGTCGGCGCTGCAGCACAGCCCGGGCGACAAGCGCGGCGCCGCGCACTGGGCCGCCACCGCCAACATCACCGAGCGCACGCTGCTGCGCCACTGCCAGCAGCGCCTGGGCATGTCGTTCAATGAATGGCGCCTGCGGCTGCGCGTGGTCAGCGCGCTGGGCATGCTGGACGCGGGCCAGCCGGTCCAGTCCGTGGCGCGCGAACTGGGCTACAGCACGCCCTCGGCCTTCATTGCCATGTTCCAGCGGCTTACAGGCCAATCGCCCGACAACTCGCGCCGGCGCAGCCAGGGCGGCGCGCCCGCGCCATGACCCCGGAAAACCGCGTCATCCAAGCGTCTGATGCAAGGCGCGGCCGATCGCGAGACAATACGGCTGTAGCCAGGGCCTGTCAGCGGGCCCGAATCTTGCCGTGCCGTCGCGGCTTCATCGCGCCCAGGAACCCTTTTCATGTCTGCCTCCGCCACTCCCCCCGCCTCCTTGACCCATTTCAGCACCGCCGAACTGGACATGCTGGCCAAGACCGCCGACGCCTTGAGCGCCTATCTGGGCAAGCCCGTGCTGGCCGAAGTGGTGCTGGGCGATGACGGCACCGAATGGGTGACCTATGGCGTGCCCATGGATGAAAACGCCAAGCCCGACGAGGACCAGACCCACGTCCAGCTGGGCGGTCCCGGGGCCCGCCTGTTGGGCAACCGCGGCGGCCTGGCCCAGTCCGACGACGACACCTACGACTGCCTCTATCTCTGGGCCATCGAGATCTCGCTGAACGAAGGCGAGCGCTTCATCAAGCTGGACCACGACGGCGAAGAATCGGCCTGGTCCGACAATCTGGAAGACGTGCTGCCGTTCGCGCTGACGGAAGAGCCCGTGCCGCAGGACCCGGACGCGGAGGACGACGAAGACGACGAGGACGAAGCAGACGAGGACGATGAGGATGATGCTGATGGCCACGGCCACGATCATCCTCACGACCACAACCACCGCCACTGAGGCGACGCCGGACGGCGGGTTGCGGCCGGCATGGCCGCGCAACCGCGCCGTCCGCGGATCAGACCGAGATCCGCTCTTCCTGCACGGCGTGGCAGGCCACCACCGACACTCCCGCAGCCAGCGCCACCGGCGCCTCGGCCTTGCAGCGCTCGTTCGCGTGCGGGCAGCGCGGATGGAAGGTGCAGCCCGAGGGCGGATTGAGCGGGTTGGGCACCTCGCCCGCCACCGCGGTGCGCGGCTTGCCCGCGCCGTTGATGTCGGGAATGGCTTCCAGCAGCATGCGCGTGTACGGATGGCGCGGCCGCGCGAACAGTTCGTCGCGCGGCGCCACCTCCACCATGCGCCCCAGGTACATCACCCCCACCCGGTCGGCCACGTGGTGCACCACTGCCAGGTTGTGGGAAATGAACAGATAGGTCAGCCCCAGGTTGCGCTGCAGATCCTTCATCAGGTTCAGCACCTGCGCCTGCACCGACACGTCCAGCGCCGAGGTCGGCTCGTCGCACACCAGGAATTCCGGATTCACCGCCAGCGCCCGCGCGATCGAGATGCGCTGGCGCTGGCCGCCTGAAAACTGGTGCGGATAGCGGCCCTGGTCAGCCGGATCCAGGCCCACCTGCTTGAGCAGTTCGCCCACGCGCGCGCTGCGCTCGTCGGGCGTCATGGCGGTGTGGGTCAGCATGGGCTCGGCGATGATGCGGCCCACGCGCCAGCGCGGATTCAGGCTGGCATAGGGATCCTGGAAGATCATCTGCAGGCGCTTGCGCAGGGCGCGGCCGCCCGGCTCGGACATGCGCGACAGCGGCTGGCCGTCGAAGCGGATATCGCCGCGGGTCAGGCCGTACAGGCCCACCAGCATGCGCGCCACGGTCGATTTGCCGCAGCCCGATTCGCCCACCAGCGCCAGCGTCTCGCCACGCGCGATCTCGAACGACACCCCGTCCACGGCGCGCAGCATCACGCGCGGCTTGCCCGCGAGCTTGCGTTCCAGCCACGGCGGCGACACATCGAACCAGCGCGCGGCGTCCTTTACTTCTACCAAGGGCGTCGTCATGCGGCCACCTTATCGTTGTTGTCGTGCAGCCAACAGGCCGCGCGCGAGGTGCCGGCCGCCATCAGCTCCGGCCGCTCCACGCCGCAACGCGGCAAACGCTGGCCGCAGCGCGGATTGAAGGCGCAGCCCGGCGGAATGGCGTTCAGGCGCGGCATGCTGCCGTCGATCTGCACCAGCCGCTCGGAATGCCCCTCCAGCGACGGGATCGAGCCCATCAGCCCCGTCGTATAGGGATGGCGCGGCTTGTGGATCACGTCCGCCACCGGACCGATCTCGGCCACTCGGCCCGCGTACATCACCGCCACGCGGTCGGCGGTTTCGGCGATCACGCCCATGTCGTGCGTGATCAGCATCACCGCCGTGCCGTTTTCGCGGCACAGGCGCTTGAGCAGCTCGATGATCTGCGCCTGGATGGACACGTCCAGCGCGGTCGTGGGTTCGTCCGCCACCACCAGTTTGGGCTCGGCCGCCAGGGCCAGCGCGATCACCACACGCTGGCGCATGCCGCCGGAAAACTGATGCGGGTAGTGGTCGATGCGCTCGCGCGCGGCCGGGATGCCGGTCGACGCCAGCAGCTCCACCGCGCGCTCGCGCGCCTGCGACCAGCTCAGGTCCAGGTGCGTCACGATGGTTTCCGCCAGCTGCCGGCCCACCGTGTACAGCGGGTTCAGCGAGGTCAGCGGGTCCTGGAACACCGCGCCGATTTCGCGGCCGCGCACGCGGCGCATCTGCTCGTCGGGCAGGTTGTCGATGCGGCGGCCCGCCAGCAGGATCTCGCCGGCGGCGATGCGCCCGGGCGGTTCCAGCAAGCCGATGATGGATGCGCCGGTCAGGGATTTGCCGGCGCCGGATTCGCCCACTACGCCCAGGACTTCGCCAGCCTGGATGGAAAAGGACACGTCGTCCAGGGCGCGCAGCGTGCCGCGGCGCGTGGGAAATTCCACGCGCAGATTGCGGACTTCTAGAAGTGCGCTCATGTAAACCTCAATTCAGACGGGGGTTGAGCGCATCGCGCAGCCAGTCGCCCAGCAGGTTGACCGACAGCACCAGCAGCACCAACGCCGCGCCCGGGAAGATGGTGATCCACCATTCCCCTGAAAACAGGAAGTCGTTGCCGATGCGGATCAGCGTGCCGAGCGACGGCGCGGTCGGCGGTACGCCTACACCCAGGAACGACAGCGTGGCTTCGGTGATGATGGCCGTGGCCAGGTGCACCGTGGCCAGCACCAGCACCGGACCCAGCACATTGGGCAGCACATGGCGGAACATGATGACGGGCGAGGCCACGCCGATCACGCGCGCCGCCTGCACGTATTCGCGGTTCTTCTCCACCAGGGTGGAGCCGCGCACGGTGCGCGCGTACTGCGGCCAGCCCGCCAGCGCGATCGCGCCGATCAGCACCGGGAACGCGATCAGCTCATGCAGCTCGCGCGGCACCGCCGCCCGCGCCACGCCATCGATCAGCAACGCGATCAGGATGGCGGGGAACGACAGCTGCACGTCGGCGATACGCATGATGAACGCATCGATGCGCCCGCCCGCGTAGCCCGAGATCAGCCCCAGCACGATGCCGATCAGCATGGACAGCAGCACCGAGGCCAGGCCGATCAAGAGCGACACGCGGGTGCCGTACAGGATGGCCGAGTACAGGTCGCGGCCCTGGCTGTCGGTGCCCAGCAGGTAGGTCGGCAGGCCGTTGGCCTCCCAGGCGGGCGGCAGCAAGGCGTCCAGCAGTTCCACCGTGGTCAGGTCGAACGGGTTGTGCGGCGCCACCCAACCGGCCCCGAAGGAGCCGATCAGCAGCAGCGCCAGCATCACGGTGGCGATAATGGCCACGGGCGCCCGGCGCCAGGCCCAGGCGATGTCGCTGTCCCAGCAGCGTTTGAGTACGGCGCGCATCAGTGAGCCCCCCCGCCGCGGGTCAGCCCGGAACGCAGGCGCGGGTCCACGACAAAATACAAAAGATCGACGATCAGGTTGATCACCACGAACACCAGCGCGATCAGGCACAGGTAGGCCGCCATGACCGGCACGTCGGCGAATTGCACCGCCTGGATGAACAGCAACCCCATGCCCGGCCACTGGAACACGGTTTCCGTGACGATGGCGAAGGCGATGATGCCGCCCAGCTGCAGGCCGGTGATGGTGATGACCGGCACCATCGTGTTCTTCAGCGCGTGGCCGAAGTGGATGGCGCGACGCTTCAGGCCGCGGGCGCGGGCGAACTTGATGTAGTCCGAACGCAGCACCTCCAGCATTTCCGAACGCACCAGGCGCAGCACCAGGGTCATCTGGAACAGCGACAGGGTGATGGACGGCAGGATGAGATGCTTCCAGCCCGTGGCCGTGAACAGCCCCGATGACCACCAGCCCACGCTGACGGTGTCGCCGCGGCCGTAGCTGGGCAGCCAGCCCAGTTGCACGGAGAACACCAGGATCAGCAGGATGCCGATCAGGAAGGTGGGCAGCGATACGCCCAACAAGGATCCGGCCAGCAGCATCTGGGACACCAGGCTGTTGCGCTTGAGCGCGGTGTACACGCCCAGCGGCACGCCCACCAGCAAGGCCAACAAGGCTGCCACCATCGACAGCTCCAGCGTGGCTGGCAGGCGGGATTTCAGCAGGGTGGAAACGGGTTCGCTCTGGCGCAGGGAGATGCCGAAATTGCCCTGCGCGGCGTTGGCCACGAAATGGCCGAATTGAACGATGGCGGGCTCGTTCAGCCCCAGGCGCTCACGCAGCTCGATGCGCTCGGCATCGGTGGCGTCCTGCCCCAGCATGATGGTGACAGGGTCGCCGACGTATTGAAAAAGCACAAAGGCCAGTAGCGCGACGGTGAGCATCACCGCTACGGCCTGCAACAGGCGACGCAGTATGAAAGCAAACATAGGCGGGAAAAACCAAAAGCAAAACGGCGGGAGCCGGGTAGGCTCCACGCCGTCTGGTTAGCCGGGATCAGTCAACCTTGACCCAATCGGCAACAAGGCGATTGTCGGCACGGTGGATGACCGTGACGTTCTTGCGCATCGCCCAGGGGATGACCTGGTCATGCAGCGGGATATGCCCGAAGTCCTTGGCGTGCCCTTGCAGCACGGTGATGATGTCGGCGTCGCGCTTGGCCGGATCGGTTTCCGTCTTGATCCGGTCGATGATGACGTCCAGTTCCTTGTTGCTGTAGTTGCCCAGGTTGTACATGCCGTCCGCGCCCTCGCCCTTGGTGCGGATCAGGTTCTGCAGCGTGTACATGGCGTCGAAGGTGGGCACGCCCCAGCCGAACAGGTAGGCGCTGGTGTCGAACGACTGCACCTTGGGGAAATAGGTGGAACGCGGCATGGCGTTCATGGTGGCCTTGACGCCGACCTTGGCCCACATGCCGACCACTGCCTGACAGATGGCTTCGTCGTTGATGTAGCGGTTGTTCGGGCAATCCAGCGTGAAGTTCAGCGTGCCGTCGTAGCCGGCTTCCTTCAGCAGGGCGCGGGACTTTTCGGGATCGTAGGGCACGCGCGTTTGCAGCTGCTGGGCCCAGCCGTGCACCTGCGGCGCGATCATCGTGCCGGTGGGCGCGGACAGGCCGCGCATCACGGCGCGCTTGATCGCGTCCACGTCGATGGCGCGGTACAGCGCCTCGCGCACGCGGATGTCCTGGAACGGGTTCTTGCCCTTGATGTTGGAGTACTGCAGTTCCGGACGCTTCTGGTCCAGGCCCAGGTAGATGGTGCGGTATTCGTTGCCTTCCACGACCTTGGCCGACTGGCGCAGGCGGTCCAGATCCTGGGCCGCCGGATCCAGCACGAAGTCGATTTCACCCGACAGCAGCGCCGCGGTGCGGGTGGCGTTCTGCTTGATCGGCGTGAACACGACCTCGGTCACGTTGCCGACCTTGCCGCCCTTGTTCCACCAGTCCTTGTTTTCCTCGAACACCGTGCGCACGTCCACTTCGCGCGACTTCAGCTTGTAGGGGCCGGTGCCGTTGGTGTTGCGCGCGGCGTAGGTCTCTTCCTTGTTGACGAAGTCCTGCGGCTTGGCGACGTTGTTCTTTTCCGACCAGGCCTTGTTCATGATGAACACGTTGGTCAGCTGGCGCAGCAGCACCGGATTGGGCGCCGAGGTCTCGATCTCGACCGTCAGGTCGTCGATCTTGCGGGCTTCCTTGATGCCGGTGGTGTAGGCCTTGTAGTTCGAGGTGGGCGCCATGGCGCGGTGGATCGAAAACACCACGTCGTCGGCGGTGAAGGCGGCGCCGTCGTGGAACTTCACGCCGGGGCGCAGCTTGAAGCGGTACAGCGTGGGCGAAACCTGCTCCCACTCCGTCGCCAGGCGCGGGTTGACCTTGAAGGACTTGTCGTAGTCCACCAGCGGTTCGTAGACGTAGCTGTTGGCGGCGATCGTCATGCCTTCGTTCTGCGAGTGCGGATCGAAGGTGAGGATGTCGCCCTGGGCGGCCCAGCGGAAGGTCTTGGCCTGCCCGATCGTGGGCACGGCAACGGCGGCGGCGATCGCGATAGCAATCAAAGTGCGGCGCATAGGTTCAACTCCTGACTGTAGTCTGAATACCGGCGCGATATTGCCTAGCCGCAAGACCTCCGTCAATTGAGGGTTTATGCGTACCGTAGGCGGTTTTCACAGAGGAGAAACCAATTGGGGACACATAAGCTTGTAACAAAATAATTGAAGTAAACGGTGTTGGGCATCGCGGCAGCCCCGGACCCGCCTATTTCTCGTCCGGCGCCGACAGTTCCAGCGGCACGTGCTCGGTCATCAGCACTTCCAGCATGTCGATCAGCATTGCGGCCTTTTCCTCGCCGAACGGGGCGAGCACGGCCTTCTGGTGCTGCAAGGCCTGCTCGCACAGCGCGGCGATCAGATTCGTGCCCTTGGTGGTGATGCAGACCCTGGTCTGGCGCCGGTCCGCACGCACGCCCGTGCGCGCCACCAGCCCTTCGGCCTCCATGCGCTGCACCACCTTGCTCAAGGTGGGCTGCTTGGTGATGGCCAGCACCGCCAGCGTGCCTATGGTTTCGCCAGGACTGCCCTCCAGGCTGGCCAACACCCGCCATTCGGTCACTGACAGGCCGGCCGCGTTTACCTGCAGGTGGAATTCCGCCGAAATGCGCTGGCTGGCCTGCGCCAGCAGATAGGCCAGATAGCCATCGACGAAGCGGCCTTTGTGCGCCGCCGCGTGCGTGTCCCGCTGCTTGTCCAACCGCATGTTGCTTTGCTCCCACGCACCGAAATACAGGGCCATCGCCGGCCCGACGAAATGCGCATTGCACCACGCTGGCGCAAACGCGCGCCATGATGTGCCGCAATGCTGTTGCGCAGCACAGGGTATACCCGGAATCGCAACCCGTTTTTGCACCATCGCAGCGCCGGAACAGCGCTGCGCACTAGAGAACAACGAGTATATACGTCATTGTTTTAGCGTGATATTTTTTGTTTTCCATGAAATTTCATCTTTTTTGTTGACAGCTAAAACGTTGACTCCTAAAGTATTTTTAAGACGAGTTTTTCCTGACGTGACGATGCTGCGCAGCAGCAACCATTGAGGACCCGCAGGCCGGGCCGCGAAGGAGTGCCAGATGGCTGAAAGGTCTTTCAAGAAAGAAGTCCAGCAGTTGCGCATCGGCGCGGGCGAAGAGTTCCGCGGAGAGGGCATTCTTGCGGTCACCAAGGCCTTGCTGCAATCCGGCGTGGGCTACGTGGCGGGCTACCAGGGTTCGCCGATCTCGCACCTGATGGACGTGCTGGCCGACGCCAACGACATCCTCCAGGAACTGGGCGCGCACTTCGAGGCCAGCGCCTCCGAAGCCACCGCGGCGGCCACGCTGGCCGCGTCGGTCATGTACCCAATCCGCGGCGCCGTCACCTGGAAGTCCACCGTGGGCACCAACGTCGCGTCCGACGCGCTGGCCAACCTGGCTTCCGGCGGCGTCACCGGCGGCTCGCTCGTGATCGTGGGCGAGGACTACGGCGAAGGCTCGTCCATCATGCAGGAACGCTCGCACGCGTTCGCCATGAAGTCGCAGATCTGGCTGCTGGACCCGCGCCCCAATCTGGAAAGCATGGTCAAGGCGGTGGAAGACGGCTTCGAGCTGTCCGAGGCCAGCAAGACGCCCGTGATGCTGCAACTGCGCATCCGCGGCTGCCATGTGCATGGCCGCTTCATCGCCAAGGAAAACAAGCGCCCCGCCTTCTCGCTGGCGCAGGCGCTGGAAAGCCCGGCGCGCGACACCAGCCGCATCGTGCTGCCGCCCGCCTCCTTCCTGCACGAGCAGGAAAAGATCAAGGAGCGCTGGCCCGCCGCCATCCGCTACATCAAGGAACACAAGCTCAACGAGCACTTCGACGGCGACCAGGACGATATCGGACTGATCCTGCAAGGCGGCCTCTACAACGGCGTGATCCGCGCCTTGCAGCTGCTGGGCCTGGCCGACAACTTCGGCAACAGCCGCATCCCGCTGTACGTCATGAACGTGACCTACCCCGTCATCGAGGACGAGGTCATCGCCTTCTGCCGCGGCAAGCGCGCCGTGCTGCTGCTGGAAGAAGGCCAGCCGGACTACATCGAACAGAACCTGCACGCGGTGTTGCGCCGCGCCGGCATCGACACCAAGCTGTCCGGCAAGGACGTGCTGCCGATGGCGGGCGAGTACACCACCCAGGTCATGCGCGACGGCCTGCGCGAATTCCTCAAGCGGCAGCGCCCGGAATCGCTGCAGACGCATCCCGCCGTCGTGGCCGATGTCCAGGCCGCCGAGCGCCAGCTCCAGATCACCGAAGTGGCGCGACCCAAGCCGGCGCGTCCGGCCGAGCAGCCCATCACCTTCCACAAGCACGTCGAAGGCCTGGCGGCGGTCGTGCCGCCGCGGCCCGCCGGCTTCTGTACGGGCTGTCCGGAAAGGCCGATCTTCTCGGCCCTGACCCTGGCGCAGGAAACGCTGGGCCAGCACCATATTTCCTGCGACATCGGCTGCCACCTGTTCTCCATCCTGCCGCCCTTCAACCTGGGCGCCACCACCATGGGCTACGGCTTGGGCGCGTCCAGCGCGGCGGCGTTCAACGTGCCCGCCGCCAAGCGGCCCATCTCGATCATGGGTGATGGCGGCTTCTGGCATAACGGCTTGTCGTCCGGCATTGGCAACGCGGTCTTCAACAAGTACGACGGCGTCATCGTCATCGTCGACAACTTCTACGCCTCGGCCACGGGCGGCCAGGACATCCTGTCCTCGCGCGCCGAAAATCCGGACCGCTCCACCAACAACCCGATCGACGCGGCCGTGCGCGGCGTGGGCGTGAAATGGGTGCGCACGCTGGACCGCACCTATGACGTGGCCAAGGTGCGCGCCACCATCGAGGAAGCGCTGACCACCGACATCAAGGGCCCCAAGGTCATCATCGCGCAGTCGGAATGCATGCTGAACAAGCAGCGCCGCATCAAGCCGCTGTTCAACAAGGCGGTCAAGGAAGGCAAGCGCGTGGTCAAGGAACGCTTCGGCGTGGACCCGGACGTCTGCACTGGCGACCACGCCTGCATCCGCCTGTCGGGCTGCCCGTCGCTGACGGTCAAGGACAGCGGCGACCCCCTGAAGGAAGACCCGGTGGCGCACGTGGAAAGCAGCTGCGTGGGCTGCGGCAATTGCGGCGAAGTCGCCCATGCCGCCGTGCTCTGCCCGTCCTTCTACCGCGCCGACATCGTCCACAACCCGACCGGCCGCGACCGCTTCCTGGCGCGCATGCGCACCGCAGTCATTGGTTTCCTGCAACGCCGCCGCGCCGCGCGCCTGGCCCACCACGCCCTCTGAGGACCCTGTTCCATGAACCCGGCCGTTATGCAACAAGCCAACCCGATCAAGATCGCCATCCTGGCCATGGGCGGCCAGGGCGGCGGCGTGCTGGCCGACTGGATCGTCGACATGGCCGAGCACGCCGGCTGGTGGGCCCAGACCAC
>JALDYL010000140.1:0-12115 GCA_032153965.1 Achromobacter sp.
CACCGTCGGCAGCCAGCCAACACCAATTACACCCCCCCGTGCGTGATCATCGAGTCTGACTCTGATCCACCACGCGTTGTGTTTCTTCCAAGATTGGAGCAGTTGCCTGAACCGCAACCGCTCAACCAGTTACGCTTGACGACCATAGCGAGTTGGTCCCACTCCTTCCCATCCCGAACAGGACAGTGAAACGACTTTGCGCCGATGATAGTGGACGGACGTCTGTGAAAGTAGGTCATCGTCAAGCTTTTATTCCGCAGAACCCCACAGGTAACCCCTGTGGGGTTTTGTCTTTGTGGCGCCGCGTCGATGAATGATATTCACGCGGTCCGCAAACCCCAATGAAAAACCCCTCGCAGGTGGCCCTGCGAGGGGTTTTGTTCTTACGGCAGTCGTTGATGAGCGGCTAAGGCAATTGGCGCCGCAAGGCGGCGAAGAATAGTTCGGACTGCAGACGTTCGCTTTGGACCTGGGCGGCGACCTTTGCCGCCAGCTCTGCATTGACCGGCAGCAGCGGACGTCCGGTGGACTGCGCCAGCACCTGGGCGGTACAGGCTCGCTCCAGAAAGAACAGATCGTCGTAGGCATAGTCCAGCCGCTCGCCGCACACGACGACGCCATGGTTGCCGAGGAAGACCACGTCAGCGCCCTGCATCGCATGGGCGATGCGTTCGCCTTCGCTGACGTCCAACGCCAGGCCGTTGTAGTGCTGGTCTATCGCCAGGCGACCGTGAAAGCGCATGGCGTTCTGGGACAGCGTGGTGTCGAGCGCGCGATCGGACGTGAGGGTCAAGGCCGTGGCATAGGGCATGTGCGTGTGCAGCACACAGGCTTTGCCGGCGATGCGGTGGATGGCGGCATGGATGAACATGGCCGTGGGTTCGACTGCATGGCGGCCCGCGAGTTTGTTGCCTTGGGCATCGATCAGCACGATGTCTTCCGCCTGCACTTCGTGCCACATCAGCCCGCGGGGATTGAGCAGGAAATGCTCCGAGTTGCCGGGAAGCGCGACGCTGAAGTGATTGCACACGCCTTCCCCCAGGCCATGCGCCGCGGCGGCCCGCAAGGCGAGCGCAAGGTCGGCGCGCAATGCCGCGACAGGTTCAGCGTGAAAGAGCGCTTCGGCGTGGCGAGGATCCGGGTTCATGTCTGCCTTTCTGGTGTCTGGGTTGGGGTAGGCCTGGCGCGGAAATCCGGAACCAGGATCAGTACAGGTCGCCGTCCACGTAGAACCACTGGCCGCCTTCGCGCACGAAGCGGCTGAGTTCGTGCAGACGATGGGCGCGGCCCGCCTGACGGCTGCGGGCAACGAATTCGACGGTGGCGTGCTCGGGATCCTGGCTGGCTGTTTGCTTGATCGCCAGTCCCAACCATTTCAGGTCGGATGGATTGGACTCGAGCGCCGCGGGGCGGGTGCTGGGGTGCCAGGTCGCCAACAAATAGGGCAGTTTGTCCAGCACGAAGGCGCTGTAGCGCGAGCGCATCAGCGCCTCGGCGGTGGGCGCCTGCATGGCCTGCGGGCCTTCATGCCAGCGGCCGCAGCATGCCGAGTAGGGCTTGGGATTGCCGCAGGGACAGGCCGCTGCCGGGAGCTTGGTGGGTTTGGTCACGATGCGAAAAGCCCGGGACGCTCAGGCCAGCAGGTCGCTGTATTCGGGGTGCCGGCGGATATAGGCGTCGGCGTATGAGCACAAGGGCCGCACCTTCCAGCCCCGGGCGCGCGCATCGTCCAGCGCGTACTTGGTCAACGCCGCGGCGATGCCGCGGCCGCCTACCTGGCTCGGCACGCCGGTGTGCGTGATCGCCATGGTGTTGCCTTGCAGTTGGTAATCGAGCACGCATAGGACGCCATCGATGGTGGCGGTGTAGCGGGAAAGCGAGCTGTCGTGTGTGACGGAAATCATTGGGAGGAATCCTGCCATGGAAGTGGGCAGGCGGCGTCGCCTGCGGGTTTCGAGAGTGATGTCGGCCTGCTGGCCCGAGCCGGGCCGCTGCCCCGGTTCAGCGCTGCAGCGCTTTCAGCAGCGCGGTCAGCTGCGCATCGCGCGTCTGCACCAGGTCGGCGATGCTGCGCTGGCCAGCCTCGGCGTTGACGCCCGCGATCAGGCGCTGTTGCAGTTCGGGGGTGACTTCCGGCGCGCCGAGGTCGTCCCACCAGGTTTGAACCGGGCCCAGCAAGTGGTCCATGAAGTGGGCCAGGCCGCCCGCGCCGCCGCCCAGGTTGAAGGTCATGTGCGGGCCGAACAAGGCCCAGCGCAGACCGGGGCCTTGCGACACGGCGGCATCGATGTCGGCCACGCTGGCCACGTTCTCGGCCGCCAGGTGTATCGCTTCGCGCCACAGGGCCGCCTGCAGGCGGTTGGCGATGTGGCCGGGGACTTCCTTGTTCAAGCGGATGGGGTACTTGCCCAGGCTGCGGTAGAAGGCGATGCAGCGATCGATGGTGTCGGTGGAGGTCTGTTCGCCGCCCACCACTTCGACCAGCGGAATCAGGTGCGGGGGATTGAAGGGATGTCCGATGACGAAGCGCGATGCGTGGCGGCACTGCGATTGCAGGCGGCTCATGATGAGGCCGGACGAACTGGACGCGACGATGACATGCGGCGGCAGCACGGCGTCGATGCGGGCGAACAGCGCGGTCTTGAAGTCTTCGCGCTCGGGCGCGTTTTCCTGCACGAAGTCGGCGCCGGCCAGCGCGGCTTCCAGGTCCGGTTCGAAGCGCAGCGCCTCGGTCGAGGCGCCGGGCTGCACATGCCCGAGTTCGGCGAGCACAGGCCACGCGGCCTGCACGCGGGCGCGCGTGAGCGACTCGGCGTCGGCGGCGGGATCGCTGACGACGACCTCCAGGCCACGGGCGAGGAACAGCGCGGCCCAACTTGCGCCTATGGTGCCGGCGCCAACGATGGCGATGCGGCGGATGGCGGGCGGATTGGGCGACGTGGCAGGGCTGGACATGCGGGTCTCCTGTGAGCGCGGATAGGAGCATTGTGAAGCAAACGCCGACCCGTTGCCACGCGGGTGCGGCGCGGGCAAGATAGGGGCTCTCTTTTGAATCCTGAGTCCTGAGTCCTGGAGTCCTGCATGAATGCGACGTCAGCCGTGCCGTATTTTTGCCAATGGGAGTCGGCGCATCTGGCCGGCGAGATCATCGAGGGCAAGCTCGCGCTGGCTGACGACCCGGCGTGGCGCGGCTCGGGCGCCCGTGACGCGGGCGAGTATGCACGCTGGGCCAGCCACGTCTGCGGCATGGCCTGCCTGAAGATGGTGCTGGCGGCGCGCGACGGACGGCATTACCCCACGCTGGAGCTGGCGCGCGGCAGCCTTTCCCATGGCGCCTACATTGAAGAGGGCGAGCAGATCAAGGGATTGATCTACGCGCCGTTCGTGCGCTACGTGGGAGAGGCGTTCGGCCTGCAGGCGCGGGTGCATGTCGATCTGCGCGTGGACGAACTGCCTGGTTTGATGTCGCAGGCTGCCTACTTCATGGCGTCCGTGCATCCCTGGATACGCTGGCCCGACCGGCAACCGCCCAGGAAGGGCGGGCATCTGGTGCTGGTGACTCGCGCAACGCCGGATTCGGTGATCTTCCACAATCCTTCGGGCGAGCCCGGCACGCAGGCAGATGTTGAATTGCCGCTGGCCGTGTTCGACCAATTCTTCGCGGGACGCGGCGTGGCCATCCTGCCGGCCGCGCGCACCTGAGCGCGGCGCTGCGATGGCAAGGCCTGAACCGCGTGGCCGTCGGCGCGCCAGCGATCAGGCGTTGCGGGCGCGGCGCAGATGCCGCCACACCAACGCGACCGCGATCAGGTAGCTTGCGGCGATGATGGCGTAGGCCGCGGGCAGACTGGCGCGCCAGTTCGGCAGTAGATGCAGGATGGTGCCCATCAGCGCGACGCCGACCAGGGCGCCCGATTGGCGGTTGGCGTTCAGCGCCGCGGCGGCGCTGTTCGCGTGGCCCTTGCCCGAGACCTGCATGACCAAGCTGGTCATCGCGGGCACGGCGATGCCCACGCCCAGATTGGACAGCGCGACCGCGACGGCAAAAGGCCAGTAGGCCATGTCCGGAGAAAAGGCGAAGATGCCCGCGCCGCTCATGATGGCGGCCAGCGACATGCCGAGCAGCAACGCAATCGACACGTTCCAGCGCGCCGAGATCCGGCTCGATATCAGGTTGCCGATGGAAAACACGGCCAACATCGGCACCAGCTGCAGTCCCGTCTGCAGGGCATCCGCGCCGCGCGCCTGCTGCAGAAACAGGCTGAGCAGGAAGAGCTGGCCGTAGGATCCAAGATTGATCAGGAAGCCCACGCCGTTGGCGGCCGCGAATTGCGTGGTCGCGAACAAGGCGCGCGGGATGATGGGGTCGGCGTGGCGGCGTTCGCGCCGCACCAGCAGTAGGGCAGCGGCCAGGCAGAGGGCGGCCATCCCGGCGATGCGGCTGGAAGACCAGCCATAGGCATTGCCCTGGATCAGCACGAAGCACAGCGACGACAATGTGATCACACCCAGCAGGTGGCTGAGCGGATTGAGTGCGCGCGGCCGGCGCGGGGCTGCCAGGATCCGGCTGCGGGCCAGCCACAGTCCGGCCAGACCCAGTGGGATGTTGATGAGGAAGATCCCGCGCCAGCCGAACTGGTGGATCAGCACGCCGCCCAACAGGGGGCCGGAGGCGCCCGCGACGGCCACGATGGCGGACCAGGCGGCCAGCATGCGGTTGCGCACCTGCTCGTCGTCGTAGGCGTGGGTCAGCAGGCTGAGGGAGCTGGGCATGAACAGCGCCGCGCCCAGGCCTTGCAGCATGCGGGCCAGGATCAGCATGTCGGCGTTGGGCGCAAGTCCGCAGAGCAGGGATGCCACGGTGAAGACGGCCAGGCCGGCGAGGTAGACGGTCTTGGCGCCGTAGCGGTCGGCCAACGCGCCGGCCACCAGCAGCAGCGCCGCGAAGGTGAGGGTGTAGCCATCCACGATCCAGACCAGGTCGGTCAGCGGCACGGTGAACTGGAGCGCGATGCTGGGCAGGGCGACGTTGACGACGGTGACGTCCAGCATGGCCATGACAAAGCCGATGGCCAGCGTGACAAGGGGGAGCAGGCCGGCGGCGGGCTTGGCGTCCAGGGACGCGGCCGGCATATTGGGACAGGCGGAGTTCATGATTGAGGCTTGCGGCGGCTTTCGAGGACTGAAGCTTAGGCGCTTAGGGTGATGCAAAAAAGCAGAATAATTGCTTTATAGTGATGCAAAAATGCAGTAACAGAGGGCAGTCATGGACTGGGACAACGCCAGAATCTTCCTGGCCATCTATCGGGTGGGCACGCTGCGCGGCGCGGCGGCGTTGCTGCAGGTCGACCAGGCCACCGCCGGACGCAGGCTGGCGGCGTTGGAGTCTTCGCTGGATGCGCGGCTGTTCCTGCGCACGCCGAGCGGATACGTGCCCACGGCGGCGGGCGAGCTGGCCTTCGCCGCAGCCGAACGCATGGAGCAGGCGGCGGATCAATTGCAGCGGCAAATGCAGGGGCTGGATCATCGGCTGTCGGGCGTGGTTCGCGTGGCCACGTCCGAAACCGTCGCCAGCTACTACATCATGGAGGCCGTGCGGCGCGTGCATGCGCACCACCCGGACATCCGCGTCGTGCTGTCCACGGCGATCCAGCTCAGCAACCTGACGCGGCGCGAGGCGGACCTGGCGATCCGCAATATCCGGCCCGACAATCCCGACCTGATTCACCGCCATCTGGCGCGCAAGGAGGTCGGACTGTACGCCTCGCGGGCCTATCTGGAGGCGCATGGCGAACCGCGGCCGGGCACGGCATTCGCGGGGCACACGCTGGTGACGTACCAGCAGGCGGTGCTGCCGGGCTGGTCCGATACGTTCTGCGGCGAGCCCACGGGCAACGGCCGCATAGGCGTGGAGCTGAACTCCGGCCTGATGATAGTCGAGGCGGTCGCGGCTGGCCTGGGCATAGGTCAGGTGCCGACACACATGGCGCCGCTGTACCCGGACCTGGTGCGCATCTGGCCTGCGCGCAGCGAACCGTATGATCTTTGGTTGGTGATGCACGGCGACCTGAACCGCACAGCCCGCGTGCGCGCCGTGGCTGACGCCATCGTCGAGGTGTTCGAACAGGACCAGTAGCCGCGGGCACAGGTCGGGCGGCTTGTGGGCGGGCGCGGCAGGCGCTAAGGTTTGCCTGACCCAGCAACGCAACCATGACTCAGGAGTCGCGCGTGTCCGATCTTTGGCGTTTGTCCGCAGTTGAGCTTGCCGCCCGCATCCGCAAGCGTGAAGTGTCCGCCCGCGAGGCCGCGCAAAGCGCGCTGGGCCGGCTGGATGCCGTCAACCCCGCGATCAATGCTGTGGTGGATCATCGCCCCGAAGAGGTGCTGGCGCAGGCGGCCGCGGTGGATGCAATGCTTGCGCGCGGCGAAGACGCGGGACCGTTGGCCGGGGTGCCCGTTACCGTGAAGGTCAACGTGGATCAGGCGGGCTTTGCCACCACCAACGGCGTGAAGCTGCAGAAGGATCTGATCGCGGCCGGGAACAGTCCGGTCGTCGACAATTTGCGGCGCGCGGGCGCCGTGATCCTGGGACGCACCAACACGCCTGCATTTTCCCTGCGCTGGTTCACTGGCAACGCGCTCCATGGCGACACGCTGAATCCGCGCAATCCAGCGCTTACGCCTGGCGGCTCGTCGGGCGGGGCGGCCGCCGCGGTGGCCGCCGGCATCGGGCACCTGGCGCATGGCACGGATATCGCCGGCTCCATCCGCTATCCGGCCTATGCCTGCGGCGTGCACGGCCTGCGTCCGTCGCTGGGCCGCGTGGCTGCCTACAACGCGGCGCTGCCGGAACGCTCCATCGGCGGTCAACTGACCGCGGTGTCCGGCCCGCTGGGACGCAGCATCGCCGACCTGAGGCTGGGCCTGGCCGCGCTGGCGGCGCGCGATGCGCGCGATCCCTGGTGGGTGCCGGCGCCCCTGGTGGGGCCCGAGGCGCCGCGCCGTGCCGCGCTGTGCCTGAATCCGGACGGCATGGATACCCAGCCTGCGGTGGTCAAGGCCTTGCAGGAAGCCGCGCGCCGGCTGAGCGAGGCAGGCTGGACGGTCGACACGCTGGATGCGCTGCCCCCGATGCAGGAGGCGGCGGACCTGCAGATCCGCATGTGGCTGGCCGACGGCTACGAAGCCATGGTCGCGGCGGCGGAGAAAGAGGGCGATCGCGGCGCCCTGGTGGCGCTGGCTGGCCAGCGCGACAAGGCTGCCGGCGCCGACCTTGCCAGTTTTTCGGCGACCCTGACGCGGCGCGCCACGCTGACGCGCCTGTGGGAGTTGTTCTTCGCCGAGTACCCCGTGCTGCTGCTGCCCGTGTCGGCCGAGCTGCCGTTCCCCGACAAGCTGGACCTGCAAGGCGATGCCGCCTACGCCCGTGTCTGGCGCGCGCAGATGACGCAGATAGGCGTGCCCTTCATGGGCTTGCCGGGCCTGTCGGTGGCGATGGGCAGCGCCATGAGCGAGGCGGGCGCGAGTCCGGTCGGCGTGCAGGTGCTGGCGGGGCGCTACCGCGAGG
This sequence comes from Achromobacter sp., assembly GCA_032153965.1. Classification (GTDB taxonomy): domain Bacteria; phylum Pseudomonadota; class Gammaproteobacteria; order Burkholderiales; family Burkholderiaceae_B; genus Achromobacter. The sequence goes on from JALDYL010000140.1 coordinate 7,568, forward strand.
ACCTGTGCCTGGACGCGGGGGAAATCATCGAGGCGGGCGCAGCGCCCGTCGAGATCGCCGAGCCCGCAGCCCGTTAGCGTCCCGCATGTCCGCGGTTGCGGACAATGCGGGCATGATCGCCGGGGGCGCCGGCATTGCCCGGCTAGGGCTTGCTGAAGCGCAGTCGCAGGATGCCGAGGTCGCCGTAGGCGAGTTCCAGGTCGCGGTTGGCCGGCACGTCCAGGAAACCGGCGTAGGAGCCGGTGATGACGTGCTGGCCGGCGCGCAGTCCCAGGCCCTGTTCGCGCAGGAAGTTGGCCAGCCAGTAGAGTCCCGCCTTGGGGCGGTCGTTCGGGTGGATGCCCGCATGCTGCTCTGTTTCGACGCCGTCCACGGACAGCGTGATGCTCATGCTGCCGGGCGCCTCGTGCGGCGACGCGATGTGGGGGCCAAGCACCAGGCCCTGGTTGAACATGTGGTCGGCCAGCAGTTCCGGCAGGCTGGCATGTTCCGGGGCGGCATAGCGGCAGCCCAGCACTTCCAGGGCCAGGCGCGCACCGCCGATGGCGGCGTCCACGTCGGCCTCGGTGTAGGGTTGCGGGCGGGCGGGCAGGTCGTGGGCGATTTCGAACGCGATCTCGGGTTCGATGCGCACGGTTGCCGTCTGCGCCGCCACGGAGCCGGCTTCGGCGTAGGCGACGGTCGAGGCGTAGATCGGCGCGACCACGCTTTTCTCGGGCGTGGGCAGCGCGCTCTTCCAGGCGCCGATATCGTCCTGGTGGTTCTCAAGCAGCAACTGCGCGGTGCGCTGCTGTACGGCGAAGGCCTGGTTCAACGATTGCGGGCGGCAGTCGGCGGGCAGGCGCGGGCCGGCGACGCCGGATACGCGCGCGGCGATCAGGTAGCGGGCCGCGTCGAGGCTGCCGGGGTAGTCTTCGATTTTGATCTGCATGCGCTCAGGCTCCCAGGAACAGCATGATCCACAGCACGATCATGGCGATCAGGCCGAGCCAGCACGAACCCCAGAAGCCGACGATCGGCCATTTCAGCGACAGCGGCGTTTTCTTCGGGTCGACGTGATCCAGCAGATCGTTGGCGTTGCCGATCAGCCAGAAGCGCGTGCCGGGAAACATCAGGCGGAAGAAATAATCCAGCATGATGGACGCCTGGATCGCAAGCGGATACTGATTGAATTGGCGGTGCTGCAGGTACGGATGCTTCAGCTTGGCGTTGATCTGCTTGCTCTTGAAGAACAGCACGATGCCGCTGATCGTGCACGTGATGAAGCACAGCAGGAAGAGGCTGAAGGCCATGGCCATCGCGGGTGAGTACATGGGGATCTCAGGAAGACGCGGTGCGCCGCGTTCGGATGAAAAGAAAGCCTGCGAAGAATTGCTGGCCGTATTGTAGAAGGCTTGCCGCAGCCCCGTGTTCAGGGCTGCGTCAGCCGCCGCGCCGCGACGGCCGCGGCGCGCAGGGTCAACCGCGGACCTGGCCTTCGCCGCTCAGTACCCACTTCAGCGTGGTCAGGCCTTCCAGGCCGACCGGGCCGCGCGCGTGCAGGCGATTGGTCGAGATGCCGATTTCGGCGCCGAGACCGTACTCGAAACCGTCGGCGAAGCAGGTGGGGAGATTGACATACACCGAGCTGGAATCGACCTCGCGCTGGAAGCGCTGCGCCGCGGACAGGTCCTCGGTGACGATGGCGTCGGTATGGCCGGAGCCCCAGCGCGCGATGTGTTCGATGGCGTCGTCCAGCGTGTCGACGATGCGCACGGCCAGGATGGGGCCCAGGTACTCCGTTGCCCAGTCTTCTTCGGTGGCCGGCGTGGCGTGCGGCAGCAGGGCCAGCGTGCGCGGGCAGCCACGCAATTCGACGCCGTGCTCGGTGAGCGCCGCGGCCAGGCTGGGCAGGATGGAAACCGCGGCCACCGCGTCGACCAGCAGGGTTTCCATGGCGCCGCAGATGCCATAGCGATAGGTCTTGGCGTTGAAGGCGACGGCGTGCGCCTTGTCCGGATCCGCTGCCGCGTCGATGTAGACGTGGCAGTTGCCGTCCAGGTGCTTGATGAGCGGCACGCGCGCTTCCTGCGACAGGCGGGCGATCAGGCCCTTGCCGCCGCGCGGCACGATGACGTCGATGTGCTCGGTCATGGTGATGAGCTTGCCGACGGCGGCCCGGTCGGCCGTGGCGACGACCTGCACCGCGTCCTGCGGCAGGCCCGCCGCGGCCAGGCCGGTCTGCACGATGCGGCCCAGCGCGATATTGGAATGCAGGGCTTCGCTGCCGCCGCGCAGGATGGCGGCGTTGCCGGACTTCAGGCACAGCGCGGCCGCGTCTATGGTCACGTTGGGACGCGATTCATAGATGATGCCGATCACGCCCAGCGGCACGCGCATCTGCGCCACGCGCATGCCGTTGGGGCGCACGCTGGTGGCGGTGATGCTGCCGATGGGATCCGGCAGGGCGGCGATCTGGCGCAAGCCTTCCGCCATGTGCGCCAGCGTCTTGTCCGACAAGGTCAGGCGGTCCAGCAGGGCCGGCTCCAGGCCGTTGCTGCGCGCCGCCGCCAGGTCTTTCTCGTTGGCGGCCTTGAGTTCGTCGTGGCTGGCGGCCAGGGCGTCGGCCATGGCCAGCAGCGCCTGGTTCTTGGCGGCGCCATTGGCGCGCATCATGGCGCGCGAGGCGCGGCGGGCGTTTTCGCCCAGGGTGAGCATGGCGTGTTCGATGGAGGACGAGGACATGGCGGCGTCGATCATGAAAGTGGGGCGGCGCGGGAGCCGCCTGAATATTCAGTGTATATCCGGCCGGTTGGATGGCCGGGCGAACTCCAGCCGCAGGGCCGGAGGGGAGGCGAAGGCGGCGGCTATGCCGCCTTCACGGTCGTCCGCCGGCGGCGGCGACGCGCAGCGCGAGCCGCGTCATTTCTTCCCAGGGATCGGACAGGCGGCCGGGCACCGACAAGCCCTTGATCAGGCGGTCCACTTCGTGGGCGTGCTGCACGGCCGCCGGCCACACGTTCGGCTGCACCCGGCCTAGCGCCTGCAGCGCCAGGCGCTCGTGCGCACCGAAGATGCGCAGGCGGCGCATCAGGCCGTTGACGTCCTGGCCCAGGGCGCGGGCTTCGGCGACGCGGGCCAGCAGGCGGATTTCCTCGCCGACCGCCCACAGCACCAGCGGCAGGGCTTCGCCTTCGGCGCGCAGGCCGTCGATCATGCGGATGGTGCGGCCGGTGTCGCCGGCGAGCATGGCGTCGCGCAAGCCGAAGACGTCATAGCGCGCCACGTTCAGCACCGCGCGCTCGACGTCTTCCGCGGCCAGTTGGCCTTCGGGGTAGAGCAGGCCCAGCTTCTGGATTTCCTGGTGGGCGGCCAGCAGATTGCCTTCCACCTTGTCGGCCATCCATTGCAGGGTGGCGCCGTCGGCGCGCTGGTTCTGGCGCGCCAGGCGCATGCCGACCCAGGCGGGCAGGCGGCCGCGTTCGATGTTGGCGATGTCGACCATCATGCCGCCGCGGTTCAGCGCCTGCACCCAGCGGCTTTCGCGGGTGGCCTTGTCCAGGCGGGGCAGGGCGATCAGGACGAGCGTGTCCGGATCCGCCTGCTTTTCGGCCTGTTCGGCCAGCTTGGCCAGGGTGTCGGCGCCGGGCTTGCCGGGCTTGCCGGTCGGGATCTTGATTTCAAGTATGCGGCGGTCGCCGAACAGCGACACGCTCTGGGTGGCGGCGGTGACCGAACTCCAGTCGCTGCGCGCATCCATCACCATGGACAGGCGGTCGGTGTACCCCGCGTTGCGGGCCGCGGCGCGCAGAGCGTCCACGGCCTCGGTCACCAGCAGGGGTTCGTCGCCGGACACCGTGTAGAGCGGTGCCAGGCGGTTGCCTGGCCGCTGCAGGTGCTCGGCCAGGCGCTCCGCGTCCAGGGGTTGTGCCATTTAGCGCAGGATGGCCGGGTCGGTGGTGGATGGCGTCTGCCACGGCGCAGGCGTGCGTTTTTGGTCCGGCGCGGTCGGATCGTACAGCGGGGTTTCACCGTCTTCGGCGCGCTGTTCGGCATTCTCGAACGCCTTGCGCACTTCCGGCGCGGTCATGCGGCGCAGCAGGCGCGAGACGAGGTCACGCTGCATGGTCTTGTACAGCGTGTCGATCTGGCCTTGCTTGGCCTGCACGACCTGATCGTCATACGGCATTTCGCGGTAGATCGACAGCGTCGTATCCGGAATGAGCGCGCGTCCCTTGGCGTCGATGAGGCGGAACGTGTAGTTGATGCCGAGTTCGTATTCCTCGACCCGGCCCTGGGCGTTCAGCGACACTTCGCGCAGCGTGCGGGTGTCGGCGACTTGCTGCAGGATGGCTTGGGCCTCCTTGGGCGTGGATACGAGCTTGGTGTTCGGAGACGCCGCGCGCAGCGCGCGGCGCACATCGGCGCCGAACTGCGTGTTGTCGGGAATGCCGATATATAGCGTATCGAACGGCATCGGCGTGACTCCCCGCAAGGCGAAGCCGCAGGCGGAGAGCAGCATGAACAGCGCCAGGCAGGCGCCGCGCAGCAGCCAGGACTGGCGGGGGG
>JALDYL010000421.1:0-2723 GCA_032153965.1 Achromobacter sp.
CGGCGGCACCAACACCAACCGCCTGTTCCACTGGACCGGCACCAACGATCCGCTGTCCTTGGGCAATGGCCCCTCGACCCGCAACCAGTGGGACAGCCTGGGCGCCTCGTCCACCGGCTGGACCTGGAAGACCTATCCCGAGCGCCTGCAGGAAGCCGGCGTCAGCTGGAAGGTCTATCAGAACCTGCCCGAGAACTTCGGCGACAACCCGCTGGCCGGCTTCAAGCAGTACCGCCGCGCCAACGAGCTGGCGGGCAACGGCGCCAACGGCGCGCCGTATCCGGCCTGGACGCCCTCCATGGACGCCGCCAACCCGCTCTACAAGGGCACGGCCAACACCATGGCTGACGGCGGCTTCCTGAAGGCGCTGCGCGAGGACGCGCTCAACGGCACGCTGCCGCAGGTATCGTGGATCGTGGCCCCCGCCACGTACTCCGAGCACCCCGGCCCGTCCAGCCCGATCCAGGGCGCCTGGTACATCCAGGAAACGCTGGACGCGCTGACGGCCAACCCCGAGGTCTGGAGCAAGACCGTGCTCCTGATCAACTTCGACGAGAACGACGGCTACTTCGACCACCTGCCGCCGCCCGCCGCGCCCTCGCTGAACGCGGACGGTTCCATGGCCGGCGCTTCCACCGTCAACACCGATCTGGAGCGCCATACCCACGCCTCCGCCCAGGACGCCGCCGACGACCGCGTCTACGGTCCCGGCCCGCGCGTACCCATGTATGTGGTGTCGCCGTGGAGCCGCGGCGGCTGGGTCAATTCCCAGGCCTTCGATCACACCTCGGTGCTGCGTTTCCTGGAAGCCCGCTTCGGCGTGGCCGAAGACAACATCAGCCCCTGGCGCCGCGCGGTGCTGGGCGACCTGACCTCGGCCTTCAACTTCGCCACGCCCAACAACGAGAAGCTGCCCGACCTGAATCTGCTGACCCGCGCGGGCTCGGACAGCGAGCGCAGCGCGCAGGAAGCGCTGAAAGCCGTGCCGCTGCCGGATCCCAGCACCCAGGCCAAGCCGGTGCAGGAGCAGGGCGTGCGCTATTCCCGCGCCTTGCCCTACGAACTGCACACCAGCGGCCGCGCCCAGCCCGACACGGGCGCCATGCGCCTGGTGTTTTCCAACACGGGCAAGCAGGCGGCGGTGTTCCACGTCTATGACCGCCTGCACCTGGACAGGCTGCCGCGCCGCTATACGGTGGAACCGGACAAGCAGCTGGAAGGCAGCTGGGACACGGCGGCCGACGGCGGCAAGTACGACCTGTGGGTGCTGGGCCCCAACGGCTATCACCGCCATTTCGCGGGCGACCTGGCCCTGGCCCGCACGTCGGCGCTGGCGCCGGAGATCCGCGTTTGCTACGAAATCGCCAAGGGCGACGTCTACGTCAGCTTCATCAATGGCGGCAAGGCTCCCTGCACCTTCGAAGTCGCGCCCAACGCCTACTACGCCAACCACGAGCGCTGGAAGTTCACGGTGCCCGCGGGCGCTCAGGTCGAACAGCACTGGGCGCTGCAAGGCAGCCAGGGCTGGTACGACTTCACCGTGCGCCTGGCCGAGGACCCGGCCTACCTGCGCCGCTTTGCTGGCCGCGTCGAAACCGGCCGCGCCTCGGTGACGGACCCGGCGATGGCGCAGTAAGCCTCAGGCGGCGGTCTGCGGCTCGCGCGCCTGGAAAGCCTGGGCGCAGGCCTCGCAGATCGCCGCCGTGATGCCCTGGCGCGCATGTTCACGGCGCTCCAGCATGCCGATGGCGCGCGTCATCGGTCCCAGGTCCTGCGGCAGGGTCAGGATCCGCAGTTCCGGGCTGTGCTGCCAGTTGGAGCCGTTGATCAGCGGCAGCAGCGTCACGCCGACCTCCTGGCGCACCAGCTCGACCAGCGTCTCGATGGCGTTGAGTTCCAGGAATTCGTTCAGCGGCACCCCCAGGCGCCGCACGAGCCGGTCTATCTGCAGGCCGGTGCGCTGGGTGCGGTCAAAGCGCAGGAACGGGTTCTGCGCCAGCACCTGGCGCGCGTCCGCCCCGGGCGCCGAGCGCGGCGCGATCACCACCAGTTGCTCTTCATATAGCGCGGTCCAGCGCGTGCTGGCCATCTTGCGCCCGGCCTCCACCAGGAAGGCCGCGTCCAGCTCGCCGTCCTCGACCTTGCCCGCCAGTTCGCTGGCCTTGCCCGACAGAATGCGCACGTCCAGCTTGGGGTGCTGCTTTTTCATGCCGGACACGACCTTGGACAGGGTGCCCATGCAGGACACGATGCTGCCCACGGAGACCGATCCGGCCAGTTCGCCGGGCACCGTGCGCGGCAGCCGCATGCGGTCGTAAAGATCCAGCAAGTGCTTGATTTCCGGAAGCAATTCCCGGCCGGCGGCGTTCAGGATGGCGAGCCGGCCGCTACGGTCGAAGAGCTCGCGGCCCAGTTCCGCTTCGAGGGAACGCATCTGGAAGCTGACGGCGGCCTGGGTCAGCGCCACCTGTTCGGCCGCTTCAGAGAAGGAACCGTGGTGCGCGACCGCCAGGAAAGTGCGCAGAAAGCGGATGGTACTCACAAAAATCTCTTTTATGACGGAACAAAATTTCAAATTGATTTAATTAAAGCACGGGAGTAACTTCGGCCGCTTACCCGTTATGAGACTAGCGCCATGAAATCCTTCGACTGGGGCAACCCGTATCCTTCCGTCCGCATTCCGCTGTTCGCCCGCAATGTGGTGTCCACGTCGCATCCGCTGG
>JALDYL010000141.1:0-12058 GCA_032153965.1 Achromobacter sp.
CCTGGGGCACCAGCCCGGACCAGGCCATGCCGGTGGACGGCGTGGTGCCGGACCCGCAGGCCGAGCCGGACGCGTTGGCTCGCCTGGCGCTGGAGAAGGCCATGGACTACATCGGCCTGGCGCCGGGCACGCCGATAGCCGGGGTGCCGATAGACCGGGTGTTCATTGGCTCCTGCACCAACGGACGCATCGAGGACCTGCGCGCCGCGGCGGCCATCGTGCGCGGCCGCAAGGTCGCCGCCGGCGTGCGGGCCATGGTGGTGCCCGGATCGGGCGCGGTGCGCGCGCAGGCCGAGGCCGAGGGCATCGCGGCGCAATTGATCGAGGCCGGTTTCGAGTGGCGCCAGCCCGGCTGTTCGATGTGCCTAGCCATGAATGACGATGTGCTCAGTCCGGGCGAGCGCTGCGCCTCCACCACCAACCGCAATTTCGAAGGCCGCCAGGGGCGCGCGGGCCGCACGCACCTGATGTCTCCGGCCATGGCCGCCGCCGCCGCGCTGGCCGGCCGCATCGTCGACGTCCGCGTCTGGGAACAACAAGCATGACCGCAACCATCGAAGGCGTCGCCGCGCCGCTGCCTTTCTCCAATCTGGATACCGACCAGATCATGCCCAAGCAGTTCCTGCGCATCATCGACAAGGCAGGGCTGGACCGTGGCTTGCTGCACGACCTGCGCTTTGACGCCGCCGGCGCGCCCAGGCCCGATTTCGTGCTGAACCAACCCGCCTATGCCGGCGCATCCATCGTGGTGGCGGGACCGAACTTCGGTTGCGGCTCCAGCCGCGAACATGCGGTGTGGGGCCTGCAGCAGTTCGGCATCCGCGCGGTGATCGCGCCCAGCTTCGGCGAGATCTTCTACTTCAATGCCGTGAACAACGGCCTGCTGTTGATCAGCCTGGCGCCGGCCGAGATCGACGCCTTGCTCGCCAGGGTGTCCAATACGGCCACCCACTGCGTCAGCATCGACGTGGCGGCCGGGCGTGTCACCGCCGCGGACGGCTGGACGGCGGCGTTCGCGCTGCCCGAGCGGCACCGTCGCATGTATGTGCAAGGGCAGGACATGGTGGGCGCATCATTGCAGCAGCTGGACGAGGTGGAACGTTTCGAAGCCCGCCATTGGGCGCGGCATCCCTGGATGAAAGACCTGGCGCGCCGCGTGCGCGACCGACTGGACCGAGAGGCCGTATGACCGCATTCTTCGACCTGCCCGTGCGCCGCATCGCCGCCAACGGCATCGAGATCGCCGCGCGCGTGGACGGTTCGGGCCCGCCGCTGCTGCTGTTGCACGGGCATCCCCAGACCCACGCCATCTGGCACCGCGTCTGGCCGGAGCTGACGCGCCACCGTACCTGCGTGGCGGCGGATCTGCGCGGCTACGGGGACAGCGACAAGCCTGCCGCGACGCCGGACCACTCAGCCCATTCCAAGCGCGAGATGGCGGCCGACATGGTCGGGTTGATGCGCGCCCTGGGCCACGAGCGCTTCGAGGTGCTGGCGCACGACCGCGGCGCGCGCGTGGCGCACCGGCTGGCGCTGGACCATCCCGCCGCGGTCGGCCGCATGCTGCTGCTGGACATCGCGCCCACGCTGGACATGTACGAAGGCACCACCCGCGCCTTCGCCCAGGCCTATTTCCATTGGTTCTGGCTGATCCAGCCGGCGCCGCTGCCCGAAACCATGATCGAGCGCGACCCGGTGTTCTACCTGCGTTCGGTGATGGGCGGGCGGCCGGGCGGGCTGGCGCACTTTTCCGACGAGGCCATGGCCGAATACGAACGCGCGGCGCGCCTGCCGGGCTGGGCCACCGGCCTGTGCGAGGACTACCGCGCCTCGGCCACGCTGGACCTGGAGCACGACCGCGCCGGCCGGGCCACCGGCGAGCGCCTGCGGCTGCCGCTGCGCGTGCTGTGGGGCGAGCGCGGCGCGGTGGGCCGGAACTTCGACGTGCTGGCGCTGTGGCGCGCAGTGGCGGACGAGGTGTCCGGCGGTCCGCTGCCGGGCGCGCACTATCTGGCGGAAGAGTGCCCGGATGCGCTGCTGGCGCAGGCCAGGGAGTTTTTCGGCTGGCGCTAGCGGCGGGTTGGCGTGCATGTAGCACCCCGCGCGCGGACAGGTATTCAAGTCCGGGCGGGGCATAGGGCCTTCCAAAAGGGGACATACTCCCGGTGTTAACCTACGCCCGATGAATCAGCACCACGTCGACCTCTCCAATCTGCCTGACCCCGAAGACGCGCAACGCGCCTTCAAGGCCACGGATTCGCCCTGCGTGGCCGTTTGCTCCACGCTGTTTGACGACATCTGCCGCGGCTGCGGCCGCACCGCCATGGAAGTCGCCAACTGGGTCTTCATGACGGAAGAGGAAAAGCGCGAAGTCTGGGTGCGCATCACCGCGCAAGGGTATCCCCGCCGCAACAATTAGCCGGCGGCCGCGCAGGCCGTCTTGGGCATGTCACATGGCGCGGGCTAAATCGCGCTATTGCCCACTTCCGGCTCCATCATGCGCATCGTCCTGGTCACGGATGCCTGGCATCCGCAAGTCAACGGCGTCGTCCGCACCTGGACGACCATGCAGCAGATCCTCGGCGAATGGGGCCACGAGCTGATCGTGGTGAACCCGCAGGGCAGCCGCACCGTGCCGGCGCCTTCCGAGCCCGACCTGCGGCTGTGTTTGCAGCCCGGCCGGCAATTGCGCCGCATCCTGGGCGACATCGTGCCCGACGCCCTGCACATCGCCACCGAAGGCCCGCTGGGCCTGGCCGCGCGCCGCATGGCGCTGGCGCGGGGCTGGCGCTTCACGACCTCGTTCCACACCATGTTCCCGGACTACCTGCAGGCGCGCATGGGCATCCCGGCGGCCTTGCCTTGGCGCTATCTGCGCTGGTTCCACCGGCCCTCGCAGCGGGTGCTGGTACCCACGCCCACGGTGCGCGACGTGCTGGCGCGGCGCGGCCTGACGAACTTGCAGATCTGGTCGCGCGGCGTGGACCCGCGCAAGTTCCAGCCGGGCGCCGACCAGGCGTTCCCCGATCTGCCCCGTCCCGTATTCCTGAGCGTGGGCCGCGTGGCGCGCGAAAAGAACCTGGACGCCTTCCTGTCGCTGGACCTGCCGGGCAGCAAGGTGGTGGTGGGCGCAGGGCCGGACGAGGCGCGGCTGAAGAAGCGCTTTCCCGGCGCCATTTTCATGGGGATGCGGCACGACCAGGCATTGCCCGCCTTGTATGGATCGGCCGACGTCTTCGTGTTTCCCAGCCTGACGGACACCTTCGGCCTGGTCATGCTGGAGGCCATGGCCTGCGGCACGCCGGTGGCCGCTTTCCGCAGCGAGGCGCCGCTGGCGGTGGTGACCCAGGGCGTCACCGGTTTCCTGGACGAAGACCTGGCCCATGCCTGCCGCGCGGCGTTGGCACTGGACCGCCATGCGGTGCGCGAACACGCGCTGACGCGCAGCTGGGACTCGGTCGCCTCGACCCTGTTGGCTGCACTGGCGCCGCTGGACGGGAGCGTGCGCGGCGCGGAGATGTCTGGCGTGCCGGAAGAGGCGACGCCAGCAAGGCGGCCCGGCGGCGAAATGCCCGCCAGGGAGCCAGGGGTTTGATCCTTGCGGGACGGTTCCCGGGTACAATGCCCGGCAATCCTGAGGAGCGTTGCGACGACCCTGCGGTTCCCGCCAGCCAGCACGGCAAGCGGGGCCAGGCTCGCCAGGCTCAGGAATCCTTGTTCAAGCGGCGCGCCTTGCGCGGCGCTACAGCAACGGCGCTCACCTTTGTCGCATATGGCGGGAAAGGCGAGCACTCGACTGTCGTGGTGTATTCGCGTTGTCCGGCCATATCGTGCGCCGTTCGTATTTCACGTGGAGCCTACACACCATGAACGCTGTGACCGATAAATCCTTCTCCGATTACCTCGTTGCCGACATGTCGCTGGCCGGCTGGGGCCGCCGCGAACTCGCCATCGCCGAAACCGAAATGCCCGGCCTGATGGCCATCCGCGAGGAATTCGCCGCCAAGCAGCCGCTCAAGGGCGCGCGCATCGCCGGCAGCCTGCACATGACCATCCAGACCGGCGTGCTGATCGAAACGCTGGTGGCCCTGGGCGCCGAAGTGCGCTGGGCCTCGTGCAACATCTTCTCCACGCAAGACCACGCCGCCGCCGCCATCGCCGCGTCCGGCACGCCGGTCTTCGCCGTCAAGGGCGAAACGCTGGAAGAGTACTGGCAGTACACCCACAAGATCTTTGAATGGCCCAATGGCGAAAACGCCAACATGATCCTGGACGACGGCGGCGACGCCACCTTGATGCTGCACCTGGGCACCAAGGCCGAGAAGGACATCTCGGTGCTGGCCAACCCGGGCAGCGACGAAGAGCGCATCCTGTTCGCCGCCATCAAGGAAACCCTCAAGCGCGATCCCAAGTGGTATTCGACCCGCCTGGCCCTGATCAAGGGCGTGACGGAAGAAACCACCACCGGCGTGCATCGTCTGTACCAGATGTCGCAAAAGGGCGAGCTGGCCTTCGCCGCCATCAACGTCAACGACTCGGTCACCAAGTCCAAGTTCGACAACCTGTACGGCTGCCGCGAATCGCTGGTCGATGGCATCAAGCGCGCCACCGACGTGATGGTCGCCGGCAAGGTTGCCGTCGTGGCCGGCTACGGCGACGTGGGCAAGGGCTGCGCCCAGGCGCTGGTCGCGCTGCGCGCCCAGGTCTGGGTCACCGAAGTGGATCCGATCTGCGCCCTGCAGGCCGCCATGGAAGGCTTCAAGGTCGTGACCATGGAAGAGGCCGCCGCCCACGGCGACATCTTCGTCACCGCCACCGGCAACTACCACGTCATCACGCGTGAGCACATGAACGCCATGAAGGACCAGGCCATCGTGTGCAACATCGGCCACTTCGACAACGAAATCGACGTCGCCAGCCTGGCCGACTGCAAGTGGGAAGAGATCAAGCCGCAAGTCGACCACGTCATCTTCCCGGACGGCAAGCGCATCATCCTGCTGGCCCAAGGCCGCCTGGTGAACCTGGGTTGCGCCACCGGCCATCCCTCGTTCGTGATGTCGTCCTCGTTCGCCAACCAGACCATCGCCCAGATCGAGCTGTTCACGCGCAACGAAGCCTACACCTCCGGCCAGGTCTACGTGCTGCCCAAGCACCTGGACGAGAAGGTCGCCCGCCTGCACCTGAAGAAGCTGGGCGTGAAGCTCACGACCCTGCGCCAGGATCAGGCCGACTACATCAACGTGCCGGTGCAAGGCCCCTACAAGCCCGAGCACTACCGCTATTGATGGTTGTAGCAAAATAGGAAGGTGCCGCGCCATGTGGGCGCGGGCTTTCCGGTCTGCTGGACCCCTGCCGCGAACGTATCGCCGCGGCAGGGCCAGCGGGCTCACAACAGGAGGTCGAACATGGCATTGATACTCGTCTGGATCCTGAACGCGGTGGCCTTGCTGGCCGTTGCCTACCTGCTGCCTGGCATCACCGTGGCCAGCTTCGGATCGGCGCTCATCGCCGCGCTGGTGCTGGGCCTGGTCAACATGCTGGTCAAGCCGGTGCTGGTGCTGCTGACGCTGCCCATCACGATCGTCACTCTCGGTCTCTTCCTCATCGTCATCAACGCCTTGTTGTTCTGGTTCGTCGGCTCCGTGCTGAAGGGCTTCCAGGTCAACGGGTTCTGGTGGGCCGTGGGCGGTGCCATCCTGTACAGCATCATCTCTGGCCTGCTTACCAAACTGATCCCCTGATGTCTGACTCGACTACTCCCGCCTTCAGCCTGGAATTCTTTCCCCCGCGCGACCTGGCCGGCCAAGAGCGGCTGGTGCGCGCGGCCAAGCAGATGCTGGCCATCCAGCCCAAGTACGTCAGCGTGACCTTCGGCGCGGGTGGTTCCACGCGCGCCGGCACGGCGGACGCCGTGCGCACGCTGCGCAACCTGGGCTGCGAGGCGGCGCCGCACCTCTCGTGCGTCGGCGCCACGCGCCAGGACCTGCGGGACATCCTCCAGGCCTACAAGAACGACGGCGTGCGGCGCGTGGTGGCCCTGCGCGGCGACCTGCCTTCGGGCATGGGCGGCGATGCGGGCGAACTGCGCTACGCCAATGAGCTGGTGTCGTTCATCCGCGAGGAAACGGGCGACTGGTTTCACATCGAAGTGGCGGCCTATCCCGAAATGCATCCCCAGGCGGCCAGCCCCTCGGCCGACCTGAACCATTTCGTGGCCAAGGTGAAGGCCGGCGCCAATGCCGCCATCACGCAGTACTTCTTCAACGCCGACGCCTACTTCGACTTCGTCGACCGGGCCCAGGCCAAGGGCGTGAACGTGCCCATCGTGCCGGGCATCATGCCCATCACGAACCACACGCAGCTGCTGCGCTTCTCGGAAATGTGCGGCGCGGAAGTGCCGCGCTGGATCCGCCTGCGCCTGGCCGAGTTCGGCGACGACAAGGCCTCCATCCGCGCCTTCGGCGTGGATGTGGTGACCGAGCTGTGCCAGACGCTGCTGGACAACGGCGCGCCGGGCGTGCATTTCTACACCTTGAACCACGCGGAAGCGCCGCTGGCGGTGTGGAAGGAACTGTCCGTGCAGGCGTAACAGGCTGCACCCGCCAGAAAGGCCAAGCCCACCCGCGAGGGTGGGCTTTTCTTTGGGCAAGCCTGCCGCTTACTCCGGCTGGATGCCCGCCTGCCGGATCTGCTGGCCCCAGGCGTCGTACTGGCTGCGCACGAACTGCTGCAAGGGATCGCCCGTGGTCAGATCGGGCTCCATGCCCATGGCGCGCAGCTTCTCCTGGATCGCGGGTTGCTGCATCGTGGCCGTCAGTTGCTCGGACCACCACTTCGCGGCCTCGGGCGCCAGGCCGCCGGGGCCGGCCACGCCGATCCAGCCGGTCAGGTCCAGGCTGCCCATGCCCAGTTCCTGGGCGGTGGGCACGGCCGGCAGGATGGTTGAACGCTTGCTGGAAACCAGGGCCACGGCGTTCAGGTTCTTGGCGCGGATCTGCGGCAGCACGGCCCCCAGGTCGGCCGCCACGAAATCGATGCGCCCGCCCAGCAGGTCGGTGATGGCGGCCGGTTGGCCCTTGTAAGGCACGGCCAGCACCTCGGCGCCCGCCGCGCGGCTGAACGCCGCCGCGACCACCTGGCCTGTGCCCGAGCCATAGCCGCTGGTCACCGAGTTCGGCTTTTCCTTGGCTGCCGCCACCAACTGGCGCGCGTCGCCATGCTGGCCGGCGGCGCGCGTGACGATGACCACGTCGAAGCGCACCACGCGCCCGACCTGGGTGAAGTCCTTCATGGCGTCGTAGCGCTGGAAGGCCTTGGACAGGTAGGGGCCGGACGAACTGGTGGCGCTGGAACTCGGCATCATGGTGTAGCCGTCGGGCGCGGCCCGCGCCACGGTGTCCACGCCCAGCACGCCCAGCGCACCCGGCTTGTTCTCGACGACGATCTGCGCGCCGGTGCGGGCGCGGATATCGTCGACCACCACGCGCGAAACGTTGTCGATGGTGCTGCCGGCGGGAAAGCCGACCACGAAATGGATGGGCTTGTCCGACTGCGGATAGCCTGGCGCCGCGCCCGACAGCGAGGGCAGGCACAGCGCGGCGGCGATCAGGGTGGTTTGAATGGTGTTTTTCATGTTTGTCTCCTCGTGCTTGGGGCCTGGACTCAGGACGTCCGGCCGGCCTGGGCTTCAACCAGGATCTCGGCCGTGTGTTCGCCCAGTCCGGGCGGGTGCCGCCGGATCTCGGCCGGCGTGCGGCTGAACCTGACAGGCAGGCCGGCCTGGATCAGGCGCCCTTCGGTGGGGTGCTCGGATTCATGCCAGAAACCGGTGGCGCGCAGATGAGGGTCGGCCAGCAATTCCTCGAAACCGTTGACCGGTGCGTAGGGAATGTCGGCGCTCGCCAGCAGCTCGGTCCATTGCGCCGTGGTGCGTTCGCCCAACACGCTTTCGACGTAGCGGTACAGCGCGGGGAAATGCTGGCTGCGGCTATTGAGCGTCAGGTAGCGCGGGTCCTGCGCCATCTCGGGATTGCCGGACAGCGCGAAGAAGCGCTGCCATTGCGGCGTGGTGTAGGGCACCACGCTCATGAACCCGTCGCGCGTGCGGAAGGGGCGGCGGTACTCGTTGAGCAGGCGCGTGTAGCCCGCCGGCCCTTCGGGCGGCACGAAGGTCAGTCCGGCCAGATGCTCCGGCGCCAGGAAGGCCACCATGCATTCGAACATCGGCACTTCCACGGCCTGGCCGCCGGCGCCGCGTTCGCGCGCCAGCAGGGCGCTGGTCACGGCGTTGGCCACGTACAGCGCCACCACCTTGTCGGCGACCACGGAATTGACATAGCGCGGCGCCTCGGCGCCCGCGCCGCCCTGCAGCCACGCCATGCCGGACGCGGCCTGGATGGTGTCGTCGATGGCGGCGCGCCCCGCGTAGGGGCCTTGCTCCGAATAGCCGTAGCAGGCGCAATAGACCAGCTCCGGAAAGCGCGCCTGCAGCGTGGCGTAGTCCAGCCCCAGGCGGCGCATGGCTGGCGCGCGCATGTTGGAGATGAAGACGTCGGCGCCGCCGATCAGCGCTTCCAGCTGCGCGCGGCCCTCGGCGGTCTTGGCGTCGATCACCGCGCTGCGCTTGTTGCGGTTCAGGTTCAGATGGGTATGGCTCATGGCGGCGTGGCGCTGGGGCGTGACGTGGCGGAACACGTCGCCCTCCGCGGACTCCACCTTGATCACGTCGGCGCCCATGTCGCCCAGCATCTGGGTGGCCATGGGCCCCATGCCGACGCTGGTCATGTCGATGACGCGTATGCCGTGCAATGGTCCGGGCATGGTCAGTCCTCCCCCAGCAGGCGGCGCGCCAGGCGCAGGTGCGGGCGGTCGATCATCTTGCCGTCCAGCCGCAAGGTGCCCGCGCCCGGGTTGGCGGCGAATGCCGCGATGACCGCGCGGGCCCATTGCAGTTGGCCGTCGTCCGGACTCAGCGCCGCGTTGATCGCGGCTACGTGGCGCGGATGGATCGCCATCTTGCCGACGAAGCCGTCGCGGAAGGCTTCGCCGGCCTCGGCCGCCAGGATTTCGGGCGCGTCCAGGTCGACGCAGACCGTGTCGATGGCGCGCACGCCGGCGGCGGCGGCCGACATCAGGCACAGCGAGCGTGCCAGGCGGAAGGGCTCCGTGTAGCGGCCCGCCTCGCGGTTGCGCAGCGCGCCGACGTCGGCGGCCAGGTCTTCGCCGCCCCAGGACAGTCCCCACAGGCGCGGCGTGGCGTCGCGGTAGTCGTGCAGGCCGAACAGGGACTGCGCAGTCTCGGTGACGATGGCGAGGATGCGCGTGGCGCCCGGCGCCGTGCCGGCCGTGGCTTCGAAGGCATCCAGATAGTGCGACAGGTGCAGGAGGCCATCACGGCCGGCGCACTTGGGCAGCACGACGCCGTAGGGGGCGGCGGGCATCACGGCGGCCAGATCGGCCAGGGCTTCGCCGCCGTCCAGCGCGTTGATGCGCACCCACAGCTGCTTGGCCGCGGCGCCGCGTTCCAGCATGGCGCGCACTTCCTTGCGCGCCGCGGGTTTCTGGTCGGGAGCAACGGAGTCTTCCAGGTCCAGGATCAGGGCATCGGCGGCGCTGGCGGCCGCGTGATCGAACTTGCGCCCGGAATCGCCGGGCACGAACAGCAGGGAGCGGGTCATCGTGGTTCTCCGGGGCGGCAGCGGGCTCAGGCCGGGCGCTTGCGCATCAGGGCCGAACGCTTGCACGTGGCCACCACTTCGTCGCGATGGTTCAGCGCGGTGTGTTCGAACTCGACGATGCCCGCGTTGGGCCGCGATTTGCTCTCGCGCACCGACAGCACGCGGGTGCGCACGTGCAGGGTGTCGCCCGCGAAAACCGGCTTGGGGAAGTTCACGTCGGTCATGCCCAGGTTGGCCACGGTGGTGCCCAGGGTGGTGTCGTTGACCGTCATGCCGATCAGCAGGCCCAGCGTGAACAGGCTGTTGACCAGGGGCTTGCCGAACTCGGTCTGCGCCGCGAAGTGCGCGTCCAGGTGCAGCGGCTGCACGTTCATCGTCAGGGAACTGAACAGCACGTTGTCCATTTCGGTCAGGGTGCGGGTCCAGGCATGTTCGAACGCCTGCCCAGGCGAAAACTGTTCGTAAAAAAGGCCAGCCATGTTCCTTCCTTCAAGAAGAGAGCGCCGGGCGGTCACCCGGATTCTTAGCGGTCGCTGCCGGGAAATTCGGCCTGCGTTCCTACTCTTGAACAAAAGTTTATAAGCATGAACAATATCGGGCAATGGCTTTTGCTAGTCGTAAACCCGCAGGAAGCCAGGCCGGTGGCATGCGTGCGACCACGCGCCGCCCGCGCCGGCGTAGCGGCGTGGCGGGGAAAAAAGGGGAGCGAAGGCTGGGGAAGCGCCGCGGCGGGCGGGCTGCCGAGGGATGGCGCGGAGCCGCGCAGGCTCCACGCGTACGGGTTCAGTACGCCGGCACGGCGGGCGTCGGGCTATCGATGCGCTGCGCGAGTTCGCGGCTGGCCGCGAGCAGGGTCTGGCCGATGAGGTCGGCCCGGGCGGCGGAACGGTCCAGCGGGGCGCCCACGACCAGCGCCAGCACGGCGCCGTGCAAGACCAGTGGCGCGGCGACCGACAGCGTGTCGGCCTGGTGTTCCGCCAGATTGACGTGCCAGCCGCGGCCGGCTTCGGCTTCGATCAGCTGCAAGAGCTGCTTGTGCGTCTTGACCGTCTTGCTGGTGTAGCTGTCCAGGGTCAGGCGCGCGGCCAGCGCTTCCCGGTCCGCGGGCGGCATGGCGCCCAGCAGCGCGCGCCCGGAGGCGGACGCATGCAGGGGCTTCAATTGGCCGACCCTGGCCGTGAAGCGCACGATGCGCTCGGGTTCGGCCACGTCCAGGTAGACCACCTGGTCGCCCGAGCGTTGCGCCAGGATCAGGGTCTCGCCCAGCTCGTCGCGCAGCGCTTCCAGGGTGGGCCGGATGCGCGTGGTCAGCTGATCATGCTCGGCGACCGTGCGGGCTTCGTTCAGCCAGCGGCGGGTCAGGTAGTAACGGCCCGCGGTCTGGTGCGCGTAACCGTCGCCTTCCAGGGTGTCCAGCAAGGCCAGGCAGCTGGACTTGGGGATGCCCAGCCCGGCAGCGAGCTGCGACAGCGTGGCCGGCGCCCGCGTCGCGGCGAAGAACTGCAGGATGTCCAGGACACGCCTGGCGCTTTTTACGTCGTTCGTACTCATGCACGGGAATATATATTCATGAACGGGCAGCGGCAACCGCCGCGGCCCGCCGTGCCGTCAGTCCGCGTACACCCCCGCCTTGCGGATGATGCCGCCCCATTTGTCGACCTCGGACTGCAGCCAGGTCTGCAAACCCTGCGGCGTCTGCTTGGATTCCGGCACGATCTCGGCGCCCAGTTCCGCCATCTTCTGCGTGAAGGCGGGATCCTTCAGCGCGGCGCGCAGCGCTTCGTTGAACTTGGCGATGGCCTCGGGCGGCGTGCCCTTGGGCGCGTAGACGCCGTGCCACACCTTGACCTCGAAGTTCTTCAGGCCGTTTTCCTGCAGGGTCGGCGCATCGGGCAGGGTCTTGATGCGGTCCAGCGTGGTGACGCCGTATAGCTTGACGCGGTCGGCCTTGATCTGCGGAATGGTCTGGGTGGTCTGGTCGCACAGCACGTCCACCTGGCCGCCCAGCAGCGCGGTCATGGCCGGCGCCGTGCCGGCGTAGGGCACGGTGGTGAACTGCACGCCCAGCGATTCCTGCAGCAGCATGCCGCAGAGCTGCGACACCGCGCCCAGGCCGGCGTTGGCCAGGTTGATCTTGTTGCCGTTCTCCTTGGCGTACTTGATGAAGTCCTTCATGCCGTCCGCGGGCAGGTCCTTGCGGCCCAGCAAGGTCATGGGCACGTCTGCCACCTGGCCGACATAGGCGAAGTCCGTCAGCGGGTTGAACGACAGCTTGCGGTACAGCGCCGGCGCGGTGGCCATGCCGTTGTGATGGATCAGGAAGGTGTAGCCGTCGGGCGCGGCGCGCGCCACGTGCTGCGACGCCAGCGTGCCGCCCGCGC
>JALDYL010000142.1:0-12034 GCA_032153965.1 Achromobacter sp.
CCGCCCACGGCCTGAAGGGCGCGCCGCACGTCATCGACGTGCGCAACCTGGGCCTGGTTTGCGGCATCGAGCTGGCGCCGCGCGCGGGCGCTCCCGGCGCACGTGCCGCCGAAGTGTTCCAGAAGTGCTTCGACAGCGGCTTGATGGTGCGCTACACCGGTGACATCATCGCGATCTCGCCCCCGCTGATCATCGAAGAAGCCCAGATCGGCCAGATCTTCGAACAGATCGGCAAGGTACTGAAAGAACTCGCCTGATTATGCGCCGTCCTGCGAGGGGCGGCTTTTCGCCAGGGCGGCCCCAGGCCGCCCTCCGGCATTTTTCCAAGCCCCGGATTCGAGCGTTCGACCCATGAAGAAGATCCCCCATTTCATCAACGGCCAGCACTACGACGGCCGCAGCAACCGCTACGCCGACGGCTTCAACCCCGCCACTGGCGAAGTCACCTCCTCCATTCCGCTGGCATCGAATGAAGAAGTGGCGCTGGCCGTGGCCGCCGCCCGAGCCGCCTTTCCGGCCTGGTCCGAAACGCCCGCGCTCAAGCGCGCGCGCATCCTGTTCAATTTCAAGGCGCTGCTGGACAAGCATCAGGACGAACTGGCCGAACTGATCACCCGCGAACACGGCAAGGTGTTTTCGGACGCCAAGGGCGAAGTCACGCGCGGCATCGAGATCGTCGAATTCGCCTGCGGCATTCCGCAACTGCTCAAGGGCCAGTACTCCGACCAGATCGGCGGCGGCATCGACAACTGGAGCATGCGCCAGGCCCTGGGCGTGGTGGCCGGCATCACGCCGTTCAACTTCCCCATGATGGTGCCGTGCTGGATGTTCCCGGTGGCCATCGCCTGCGGCAACACCTTCGTGCTCAAGCCTTCCGAACGCGACCCGTCGGCCTCGCTGCGACTGGCCGAACTGCTGGCCGAAGCCGGCTTGCCTGAAGGCGTGTTCAACGTCGTGCACGGCGACAAGCAGGCGGTGGACGCGCTGATCGCGCACCCGGACGTCGAGGCCCTGTCCTTCGTCGGCTCGACGCCGATCGCCGAGTACATCTATGCCGAAGGCACCCGCCGCGGCAAGCGCGTGCAAGCCCTGGGCGGCGCCAAGAACCACATGGTGATCATGCCCGACGCCGACCTGGACCAGGTCACCGACGCGCTGATGGGCGCGGCCTACGGCTCGGCCGGCGAACGCTGCATGGCCATCTCGGTGGCCGTGGCGGTGGGCGATGTGGCCGACAAAGTGGTCGAGCGCCTGGCCCCGCGCGTGAAGGCGCTGGTGGTCAAGGACGGCATGCAGCCGGACGCCGAAATGGGTCCGTTGGTGACCGCCCAGCATCGCAGCAAGGTCCTGGGCTATATCGAGGACGGCATTGCTTCCGGCGCCGATATGGTGGTCGACGGCCGCGGCCTGAAAGTGTCCGGCAACGAAAAGGGCTTCTTCCTGGGCGGCACGCTGTTCGACAACGTCAAGCCCGCCATGAACATCTACCGCGAAGAAATCTTCGGGCCTGTGCTGTGCGTGGTGCGTGTGCCCGACTTCGCCTCCGCGGTCGAATTGATCAACGCCCATGAATTCGGCAACGGCGTGGCCTGCTTCACGTCCGACGGCGGCGTGGCGCGCGCCTTCGCCCGCCAGATCAAGGTCGGCATGGTCGGCATCAACGTGCCGATTCCCGTGCCGATGGCCTGGCATTCCTTCGGCGGCTGGAAGCGTTCGCTGTTCGGCGACCATCACGCCTACGGCGAAGAAGGCATCCGCTTCTATTCGCGCTACAAGAGCGTGATGCAGCGCTGGCCCGACAGCATCGCCAAGGGCGCGGAATTCACGATGCCTGTGGCGAAGTGAGGCCCCCCCCCGAAGCGCTGCGCGCTTCCCCCCCAGGGGGGCGTCGCTGCGGACCGGCGGAGCCGGATCCGCGCGACCCCGCTTGGGACGGTCTTGCCAGGTTGTGGCGTTGTGCCCGTGTTGTGCGTTGCCGGTGAAGTTGCATTTTCATAGCGAACTGAAATGGGCGCGGCGTAGCCGCGCCTTCCTCATATCAAAACGACAAGGGGAATCCTGATGCGCATCGGGATAGGCGGCTTTCAGCATGAAACCAATACGTTCGCGCCTTCGCGCGCGGCGTGGGAAGACTTTGCCGAGAAGGGCGGCGGCTGGCCCAAGCTGGTCAGCGGGCCCGCGATGTTCCAGGCGGTGGCGGGCGCCAACATACCGGTGGCCGGTTTCATCGAAGCCATGGGACGGCACACCTTGCTGCCCACCACCTGGGCGGCGGCCAGCCCCTCGGGTCCGGTCACCAAGGATGCGTTCGAACGCATCAGCGCCATGATCCTGCAGGGGTTGTCGCAGGCGCTGCCGCTGGACGGCGTCTATCTGGATCTGCATGGCGCCATGGTCACCGAACATCTGGATGACGGCGAAGGCGAACTGCTCAAACGGGTGCGCGAGCTGGTGGGCCCGGACGTGCCAGTCGTGGCCAGCCTGGACCTGCACGCCAACGTCACCCGCGCCATGGTGCAGCACGCGGACGCGCTGGTCTGCTATCGCACCTATCCGCACATCGACATGGCGGAAACCGGGCAACGCGCAGCCGAACTGCTGTCATCGCGGCTGGCTGGCATGCCCAGGCCCGCCGTCGCCCTGCGTGCGCTGCCATACCTGATTTCGCTGTGCTGGCAGTCCACCGACATCGAGCCCTCGCGCAGCCTGTATCAGCTGGTGGGCGACATCGAAGTCCGCGGCGCCATCAGCCTGTCGTTCGCCACGGGTTTTCCCGCAGCCGACTTCCCAGAATGCGCGCCCACGGTGTGGGCCTACGGCGCGACCCAGGCCGAAGCCGACGCCGCCGCCGACGAAATGGCACGCGCCGTGCTCAACGCGGAACGCGACTTCGGCGGCAAGCTCTACACGCCCGACGAAGCCGTGCAGGAAGCCATGCGCCTGGCGCGCGATGCGCATAAACCCGTGGTCATCGCCGACGCGCAGGACAACCCCGGCGCGGGAGGCAGTTCGGACACCACCGGCGTCTTGCGCGCCCTGATCCGCCACGATGCGCGCGACACCGCCATCGGCCTGATCGTCGACCCCGCGGCCGCGCTGGCGGCCCATCGCGCGGGCGCCGGAAACAAGGTACGTATTGCATTGGGTGGACACTCGGGTATTCCCGACGATGAACCGCTGGACAGCGAGTTCATCGTCGAGAAAACTTCGGATGGACGCTTCGATACGCACGGCGCCTTCTATCGCGGCTTCCACATGGACCTGGGCCCCAGCGCCTGTCTGCGCATCGGCGGCGTGCGCATCATCGTCGCGTCCAACAAGGTGCAGATGGCGGACCAGGAGATGTTCCGTTTCGCCGGCGTGGAACCGCAACGCGCCGCGATCCTGGTGGTCAAGAGTTCGGCGCACTTCCGCGCGGATTTCACCGGCATTGCGGAAAAGATCCTGGTGTGCGCGGCCCCGGGTTCCATGCTGATGGATGCGGCAAAACAACCATGGACACGGTTGCGTCCCGGCATCAGAATGGCGCCTTGCGGACCTGTCTTTTCCGGCAGGCCCGCTACCGCCTGAAGCTCGCACGCCGCCCCCGCGCGGCGGACCAACGACGCAGCGGCGCGATGGCGCCGCTCACTACGCATCAAGGGGAAAATTCATGCTGAAGTACGTCCGAGCGGCCGCGCTGGCCGGCGCCACCATGATGATGGCTCACGGCGCCTACGCCGAGACCGTCATCAAGTCGGTGATGCACTCGCCTCTGCGCCTGACCGACCCGCATGCCACCACCGCGTACATCACGACGTGGCACGGCTACATGATTTACGACACCCTGCTGGCCACCGATGCAGACAACAAGATCCAGCCGCAGATGCTGGAAAAGTGGGAAGTCTCGCCCGATGGCAAGACCTACACCATGACCTTGCGCGACGGCCAGAAGTGGCACGACGGCAAGCCGGTGACGTCCGAGGACTGCGTCGCCTCGATCAAGCGCTGGGCCGCCGGTGACGGCATGGGCCGCACGCTGCTGAAGTTCACCGACAAGATCGAAGTCATCGACGACAAGAACTTCCGCATCGTCATGAAGGAACCCACGGACCTGGCGCTGCGCGCCCTGTCCAAGCCCACCGGCACCGCGCCGTTCATGATGCCCAAGCGCATCGCCGAACAGGCCATCGGCCAGCCCATCACCGACATGACCGGTTCGGGTCCGTTCAAGGTCATCGAATTCAAGCCGGGCGTGAAGACGGTGTACGCCAAGAACGCCGACTACGTGCCGCGCAAGGAACCCGCCAGCGGCCTGGCCGGCGGCAAGGTCGTCAACGTCGACAAGGTCGAATGGGACGTCATGCCCGACGCGCTGACCACCGCCAACGCATTGTTGGGCGGCGAGATCGACTTCGTCGAACAGTTCCCCTACGACCTGCTGCCGATGATCGAAGGCAACAAGGATCTGAAGGAAGAGTCGCTCAGCCCGGTCGGCTACTTCACGATGTACCGCTTCAACTTCAAGTACCCGCCCTTCAACAACAAGAAGGTGCGCCAGGCCGCGATGTACGCCATCGGCCAGGAAGACGTGATGAAGGCGCTGGTCGGCAATCCCAAGTACTGGAAGACCTGCGCCTCGCTGTGGGGCTGCGGCACGCCGCTGGAAAGCGATATCGGCAAGGACATGGTGGTGCCGTCCAACATCGAGAAGGCCAAGGCTCTGCTGAAGGAAGCGGGCTACGACAACACGCCCATCCTGGTCATGCACGCGACCGACGTGGGCACGCTGTCGGCCCAACCGGTGGTGATGGCCCAGGCGCTGCGCAAGGCCGGCTTCAACGTCAACCTGGCCGCGATGGACTGGCAGAGCGTGGCCACGCGCCGCGCCTCGAAGGCCGCGCCGGCTGAAGGCGGCTGGAACATCCACAACACCAACTGGTACGCCACCGACGTGATGGACCCGGTGCGTTCCGCGCCCGCCGCCGCCAACGGCGACAACGCCTGGTTCGGCTGGCCCGACATGCCGAAGGTGGAAGAACTGCGCACCAAGTTCGCCCTGACGTCCGACCCTGCCGAGCAGAAGAAGATCGCCGACGAACTGCAGCGCATCGGCATCGACGAAGGCCTGTACGTGCCGCTGGGCCAGATGTCCGTGCCCACCGTCTACTCGACCAAGCTCTCGGGCCTGGTGCACGCACCGGTGTTCGCGTTCTGGAACGTCAAGAAAGCCCCTTGATGGGCAAGTAGTTCAGGGGGAAATACATGCTGGCATTTGTCTCACGCCGGCTCCTCGCGACCATCCCCGTTCTGGTGATGGTCGCGGTGGTGGTCTTCGCGATATTGCGTTTCAGCCCGGGAGATCCGGCCATCATCATGGCGGGCGACGGCGCCACGCCCGAGCGCATCGTCCAGATACGCCAGACGATGGGCCTGGACCAGCCGGTCATCAAGCAGTTCTTCATCTGGGGCGGCAAGCTCCTGCAAGGCGACCTGGGCACTTCGCTCATGTCGGGCGTGCCGGTCACCAAGCTGATCGGCCAGCGCCTCGAACCGTCGCTCAGTCTGGCGGTGCTGACCCTGGTCTTTACCCTGCTCGTCGCCATTCCGCTGGGCGTGCTGGCCGCATGGCGGCAAGGCAAGCTGCTGGACCGCGCCGTGATGGGCTTCTCGGTGCTGGGGTTCTCGGTGCCGGTCTTCGTCACGGGGTACGTGCTGATCTGGCTCTTCGCCATCAAGCTGGGCTGGTTCAACGTGCAGGGCTACGCGCCGCTGGCCAAGGGCTTCTGGCCATACCTGCACCGCCTCATCCTGCCGTCGCTGGCCCTGTCCACGGTCTACGTGGCGCTGATCGCGCGCATCACGCGCACCAGCGTCATCGAGGTCATGGGCGAGGACTTCATCCGCACGGCGCGCTCCAAGGGCCTGGGCGAAACCGGCGTGCTGCTGGGCCACGCCCTGCGCAACGCCGCCGTGCCCATCGCCACGGTGGTGGGCCTGGGCATCGCGCTGCTGATCAGCGGCGTGGTCGTGACCGAATCGGTGTTCAACATCCCCGGCCTGGGCCGGCTGGTGGTGGAAGCCGTGCTGGCGCGCGATTACCCGGTCATCCAGGGCCTGACGCTCTTCTTCGCGTTCGTCTACGTGTTCATCAATCTTGTTGTCGATTGCGCCTACACGGTGTTCGACCCTCGGATCAGGTACTAACACCATGCAAACGCCTACCGACGCCGCCGCGCAAGCGGCCGCCGATCTCCCCGGAGGCGGCACGCCCCAGGCCACTGCCTGGCGCCAGATCCGCCAGGGACTCAAAAGCTGGCCCGTGATGCTGGCGCTGATCGTGCTGCTGACGGTCATCGCCATCGCGCTGTTCGCGCCGCTGCTGGGCACGGTCGATCCCACTTCCATCAACCCTGGCGCGCGCCTCAAGCCGCCCTTCTCCGACTACCTGTTGGGCACCGACGCCTTCGGCCGCGACGTCTGGTCGCGCGTGGCCTACGGCGCCCGCATCTCGCTGATCGCAGGCCTGGGCGCGGCTGTCGTCAGCGTCGCCATCGGGCTGGTCATCGGCGTTATCGCCGGCTGGTTCCGCTCGCTGGACGGGCTGATCATGCGCACCATGGACGCCATCATGGCGATTCCCGGCATCCTGCTGGCGATCGCCCTGGTGTCGGTCACCGGCGCCAGCATCACCACCGTGCTGGTGGCCATCACCATCCCGGAAATCCCGCGCGTGGTGCGGCTGGTGCGCGGCCAGATCCTGACGGTGCGCGGCGAACCCTACGTCGAAGCCGCGCTGGCCCTGGGCACGCCACTGCCGCTGCTGCTGTGGCGCCACATGGTGCCCAGCACCATCGCGCCGCTGACGGTGCAGGGCACGTATGTCTTCGCATCCGCCATGCTCACCGAGGCCATCCTGAGCTTCCTGGGCGCGGGCATCCCGCCCGAGATCGCCTCCTGGGGCAACATCATGTCCGAAGGACGCATGTACTTCCGCATGCTGCCCGGCCTGATCCTGTTCCCCGGGCTGTTCCTGTCGCTGACCGTGCTCAGCGTGAACATCCTGGGCGACGCCCTGCGCGACGCGCTGGACCCGAAAATGGTGCGCAGGATCTGATGCCGATGACCTATTCCCCCACTCCCCCCGCGGGCGATACCTCGACCGCCATCCTGGCCATCCGCAACCTCTCGGTGGAAGTCGCCGGCGCGGGCAACCGCGTCGTGCGCAACCTGAGCCTGGACGTGCACGCCGGCGAAACCGTATGCGTGGTCGGCGAGTCCGGCTCGGGCAAGTCCGTGACTTCGCTGGCCGTCATGGGCCTGCTGCCCCCCGGCGTCCTAGGCGTGAGCGCCGGCTCCATCCGCGTGGAAGGCGAAGACGTGGTCAGCGCCACGCAGCGCCGCCTGCGCGAGATGCGCGCCACCCGCATGGCCATGGTGTTCCAGGAACCCATGACCGCGCTGAACCCCGTGCACACCGTGGGCAAGCAGGTCGACGAAGTGCTGCGCCTGCACCGCAAGCAGATGTCGGCGGCGCAACGCCGCGCCAAGGTGCTGGAGATGTTCCGCTCGGTGCACCTGCCCGACGTCGAGCGCATCTTCGAAGCCTATCCGCATCAGTTGTCGGGCGGCCAGCGCCAGCGCATCGTCATCGCCATGGCGCTGATCCTGGAACCCAAGCTGCTGATCGCGGACGAGCCGACCACGGCGCTGGACGTCACCACGCAGAAGCAGATCCTGGCGCTCATCAAGGAACTGCAGGTCAAGCACCAGACCGCGGTGCTGTTCATCACGCACGACTTCGGCGTGGTGGCCGAGATCTCCGACCGCATCGTGGTGATGAACCGCGGCGACCTGATCGAAAGCGGCACGCGCAATGAGATCCTGGCCGAGCCCAAGCAGTCGTACACCCGCCGGCTGGTGTCGTCCGTGCCCAGCCTGGTGCCGTCGCGCCGCGAAGCGCCCTCCGGCATGCCGGTGCTGCACGTCAAGGGCCTGGGCCGCACCTACGGCACCAAGAGTTCGCTGTTCTCGCGCCAGGCGGCGCGCAACGTGATCGCGGCCGCGGACGTCAACCTGACGCTGCGCAAGGGCGAGATCCTGGGCATCGTGGGCGAATCCGGCTCCGGCAAGTCCACCGTGGCGCGCTGCATCGTGCGCCTCATCGAGCCCACGGCCGGCCACATGATGATGGGCGGCGAAGACCTCAGCACCCTGTCCGGGTCGGCGCTGCGCCCCGTGCGCCGCCGCATCCAGATCGTGTTCCAGGATCCGTACCGTTCGCTGAATCCACGCCGCACCGTCGGCGAATCCATCATCGAGGGCCTCTTGAACTTCGGCGTGGCCCGCGAGCAGGCATTGAAGCGCGCCGGCGAAACGCTGAGCGTCGTGGGCCTGAGTCCGGACGCGATGAACCGCTACCCGCACCAGTTCTCCGGCGGCCAGCGCCAGCGCATCTGCATCGCGCGCGCCCTGGTCATGGACCCCGAGGTCCTGGTGGCCGACGAAGCCGTGTCCGCCTTGGACGTGTCGGTACAGGCGCAGGTGCTGGAACTGCTGGAACAAGTGCGCCAACGCACCGGCGTTGGCGTGCTGTTCATCACCCACGACCTGCGCGTGGCCGCGCAGATCTGCGACACCATCATGGTGATGCAGCGGGGCAAGGTGGTCGAGACCGGCTCCGCCGAAACCGTGCTGACCGAGCCGCGCCACGAATACACCCGGGCACTGATCGACGCCGCCCCCGGACGCGACTGGGACTTCCGCAACTTCCGGCCGGTCGCCGCCGGCCTGGGCCACGCCGCCGCGCCCTGAAGCGCGCGCAGCCTGTACACACTGGAACCGAAATGCCGCAACCGCATGAACTGTCCGCCGTGGAGCTGCTCCAGGCCTACCGCGAAAAAACACTCTCGCCCGTCGAGGTCACCCGCTCGGTGCTGGACCACATCGCGCGCTGGGAACCGCGGCTCAAGGCCACCTACGCGCTGGACCCGGACGGCGCGCTGGCGCAGGCCCGTGCCTCCGAAGCCCGCTGGATGAAGGGTGAACCGCTGGCGACCGGCGGCCACACGCTGGACGGCGTGCCCGCCACCATCAAGGAAAACATCGCCACGCGCGGCGTGCCAGTGCCGCTGGGCACGGCAGCCACGGAATTGAAGCCTGCCGCCGCCGATGCGCCGCCGGCCGCACGCATGCGCGAGGCCGGCGCCGTGCTGCTGGGCAAGACCACCATGCCCGACTTCGGCATGCTGTCCTCGGGCCTGTCCAGCTTTCATGAACTGACCCGCAACCCCTGGGACCTGAGCAAGAACCCGGGCGGCTCCAGCGCCGGCGCGGGCGCCGCGGCGGCGGCCGGCTACGGCCCGCTGCATATCGGCACCGACATCGGCGGCTCCGTGCGCCTGCCCGCGGCCTGGTGCGGCATCGCCACGCTCAAGCCCAGCCTGGGCCGCATTCCCATCGATCCGCCATTCATGGGCCGCTGCGCAGGCCCCATGACGCGCACGGTCGCCGACTCGGCGCTCATGATGGGCGTGCTGTCGCAGCCCGACGCGCGCGACCACATGAGCCTGCCCTACCAGGATTTCGACTGGCTGGACCTGGAACGCGACCTGCGCGGCGTGCGCATCGGCCTGCTGATGGACGCCGGCTGCGGCCTGCCCCTGGATCCTGAAATCCGCGCCGCAGTCGAGGCCGCTGCCCGCGCCTTCGAGGCCGCCGGCGCCATCGTGACGCCAATGCAGCCCTGGATGACGCCCGCCATGCTGGAGGGCGTGGACCGCTTCTGGCGCACCCGCTCGGCCATCGATCTGGCGGCCCTGCCGCAAGAGCGCCGCGACAAGATCCTGCCCTTCATCCGCACCTGGGCGGAAAGCGGCGGCGGCCAGTCCGGCGAAGCCGTGTTCCGCAGCTACTACGAGACCATGAACGTGCGCGCCAAGACCGTCGCGGCCTGCGCGCCCTACGATTACGTGCTGTCACCCGTGGCCCCGGTGGTCGCCTACAACGCCGAATGGCCGTCGCCGACCAACGAAGTCGCGACCACCATGCATCACATCGGATTCACGCTCCCGTACAACATGAGCGAACAGCCAGCGGCGTCCGTCAATTGCGGCTACACCAAGGCGGGCCTGCCCATCGGCCTGCAGATCGCCGGCGCGCGCTTCGACGACCTGGGCGTGCTGCGCATCGCGCGCGCCTGGGAAACCATGCGGCCCGAGCAACACCCCTGGCCCCAGCCTCCCCGGGCGGCCTGAACGATCCTCAACAGCAAACCCACAGGAATTCCCATGCGTTGGCTTTTGGCAATGATCAAGCACGAGACGAATACGTTTTCGCCCGTGCCTACTCCGCTTGAACGCTTCTTTCGCGGCAATCCCGAGGTCCTCGCCGGCGAACGCGCCATCAAGGCCTACGAGAACACCGACAGCGGCCTGGGCGGCTATATCGAAGTGGCGCGCCGCGAAGGCGCCGAAATCGTCTTGCCCGTGGCGGCCGAGTCCTGGCCCAGCGGCCCCGCCAGCGCCGAGACCCACGAACGGCTGTGCAGGCTGGTGCTGGACGAGGTCCAGCGTGGCGGCTACGACGCCATCCTGCTGGACCTGCACGGCGCCATGGTCGCCGAGGGCGTGGAGGACGCCGAAGGCGACCTGCTGCGCCGGCTGCGCGAGATCGATCCGCACACGCCCGTGGCGGTGACGCTGGACATGCATGCCAACGTCTATGACGACATCGTCAGGAACGCCACGGTCATCAGCGGCTTCCACACCTATCCGCACGTGGACATCCGCGCAGCCGGCCTGCGCGCCGCAAACGTGATCGCGCGCACCCTGAAGGGCGAGATCAAGCCCGTCATGTCCTGGGCCAACAAGCCCATGCTGCCCCACATCATGTGCCAGGGCACCCATGCCGCGCCCAACAAGCCGCTGCAGGAACGCTGCAAGGAACTGGAAGCCGGCGGCGTACTGGCCGCCTCGGTCTTCGTGGGATTCCCGCACGCCGACATCCGCGAAGCCGGCCTGAGCGCCGTGGTCTGTACCGACGGCAATCTGGCCGAGGCGCAGCGCCACCGCGATGAACTGCTGGATCGCGCCTGGAGCGGCCGCGCCGACTGGGTGTTCCAGCCGGAACCGCTGGCCCCCACCATCGCACGCGCCAAGGCCATCGAACAAGGTCCGGTCGTGCTGC
Source organism: Achromobacter sp. (assembly GCA_032153965.1). Classification (GTDB taxonomy): domain Bacteria; phylum Pseudomonadota; class Gammaproteobacteria; order Burkholderiales; family Burkholderiaceae_B; genus Achromobacter. Next base: position 11,167 of record JALDYL010000142.1, read on the forward strand.
TGGACCACTACGACAACACCGGTTCCGGCGGCACCATGGACACCACCGCCGTGCTGGCCGAGGTGCTGCGCCAGGAACTGGACAACGTGGTTTTCTACGCCATCTGCGACCCGGAGGCGGCACAGCAGGCGGCCGCCGCGGGCGTGGGGCAGACCATCAAGATCAAGCTCGGCGGCAAGATGGCCATGCCGGCCATCAAGGAGCCCAGCGAGCCGCTGGAAGTCACCGGCCGCGTCAAACTGGTGTTCGACGGCGTCTACCTGAACCGCGGCCCCATGTACCGCGGCGTGCGCAACGATACCGGCCTGACCGTCGTGATCGACACGGGCCGCGTGGAAATCGTGGTGGTGTCCCGCCACCAGGAGCCCTTCGACATCAATTGCCTGCTGTCGGCCGGCATCGATCCGCTGCAAAAGCGCTACGTCGTGCTCAAGAGCCGGGTCCACTGGCGCGCGGGCTTCTCCGACATGGCAACACAGGTCATCGAATGCACCGGCGTGGGAGTGACCACCTCGGACTACGGCCAGCTTGAATTCAAGCACGTGCGCCGTCCGATCTATCCGCTGGACCCGATGTAATCTCCGATCGCGGTGTTTGGCCTTGAAAGCCGGCGCGAACGCGCCGGCTTTCATTTTGAAATCTTCTGTAACGGCGGGCGTGGTCACATGACCACCGGCCTCGGTATACTCGCCGCGGGCCTTACAGGCCGATGAATACGTGTATTCCGATGGCGGACGCCAGCAACAGGGTCCGGCGGCCAGAAGCAGCCGCGTGTCACCGGATATGACTCGATAATCAACGATACAAGCAGAACGATGAAAAAGAGCGTAGCGATCACCCTGGGCGTGGTCATAGTGGGAGCGGGAAG
>JALDYL010000015.1:0-52002 GCA_032153965.1 Achromobacter sp.
CCACGGCGCCGGTCACGCCGCCCAGCAGACCCGTGACAGGCGCCAGCAGGCCGCCGTTGGCGCCGCCCGTTGCGCCGCCCACGGCGCCGGTCACGCCGCCCAGCAGGCCCGTGACGGGCGCCAGCAGGCCGCCGTTGGCGCCGCCAGTCGCACCGCCCACGGCCCCGGTCACGCCGCCCAGCAGACCCGTGACGGGCGCCAGCAGGCCGCCCGTGCCATTCGCGCCGCCGGTCAAACCGCCCGTCACGCCGCCCAGGCCCAGGCCGCCAGTAAGCGAGGCCACCGCGCCCGTGGCATTGGCCAGCGTCGAGCCCAGCGGATTGGCATTGCCTGGCGTGGCATGCAGCAGGCCGCCCGCGCTGGCGACCGCGCCGCCCAGCCCTTGCAGCACGCCGTTCAAGCCGGGCGTGCCGCCCGGCAACGCGCCGCCCAGATTGGTGACCGTGCCGCCCAGGCTGCTCAACAGGCCAGCCACCGGCGCGCCCAGCTTGGTCGCATCGCCCACTTGTTGCGTCAGGCCGGTGACCTTGCCGGCCAAGGGGCTGGCGGTGGGGTCGAGCGCGCCGCCGACACCGGCCAGCACGGGCTGCAGGCCCAGCGGCAGCACGTTGTCGACCGTCTTGCCGACATTGCCGAGCGCGGGCTGGAGCAGTGGCGTGGCGGGGCCGCTGAGCACGCCGCCGGTCACGCCGCCCACCACCTGGGTGATCGGCTGCAGCAGCCCGCCCTGGCCAGACAGCGCCCCGGTCAGGGCGCCTACCGCGCCGGTGGCATTGCCCAGCACGGTAGTCAGGGGATTCGGATTGTTGGGGTTCGCGTTCAACAGGCCGCCGGTGCTGGCCACGGTCTTGCCCAGGCCGTCCACCAGGCCGCCCACGCCGGCGCCCAGGCCACCGGGAAGGCCCGTGCCCTTGACGCTGCTGCCCAGGTCGCTGACCAGGCCGCCTACCTGCCTGACGACGCCGTCAGTCGGCTGCCCCAGACCGGTGGTCGCGCCGATCTGCTGAGTCAGGCCGACGACGGTGTCGGCCACTGGCTTGATGGTGGGATCCAGCGCCTTGCCCACGCCGGCCAGCGTCGTGTCCAGATTGAGGGGCAGAGTGTTGTCGAGCGCCGCGCCGGTATTGCCGAGCGTGGTTTCCAGCAGGCCGCTCACGCGCGGCGGGTTGGTGCCGCCTCCGGGGTTGGTGCCGCCGCCGGGATCGGTGCCGCCGCCGGGGTTGGTGCCACCGCCGGGGTTGGTGCCGCCATCAGGATTGGTGCCGCCGCCAGGATTGGTGCCGCCACCGGGATTGGTGCCGCCGCCAGGATTGAGGCCGCCGCCGGGATCAAGGCCGCCACCGCCGGGGTTGGTGGGAATGTCGGTTCCGGGCAGGCCCGCGGTTTTCTTCCCGCCGCCACCGCCGCCGCAGGCGGCCAGGGCGCTTACCAATGCAGTGGCCAGGATGGTGGCGGTCAGGACGCGTTGCAGGCGGCGCGTGTCGGAATGGGTATGCATGGCGAACTCCTTTGGTTGGAAGAGTCAGGCGTCGAAACAACCCGATACGCTTCCTCATGCACAAACCATGCCAAGATTTTTCATACCCCGTACAAAACCGTAAATCCGGTAATTTCAGGAGAATTAAAACGCTTTGTTATCAATGGGATATTAACGAAAACAAGGGTTTTCCTTAGATCTGGAAAATTCCCATTTTTGCGATCGCGCGGAGCCTGCGAAGGTTACGGAAAGCCGGCCATCCGACGTAACGTTACGTCGGACGTTACGTAACGCCGGCGGCGTCGCGCCAGAGAAAACGCCCGTCGCAACGGGCGTTCATCTGGCTGTCGGTCGCGTCGTGCCGGGCTGCTAGAACGCGTCGTAGAACAGGGAGTAATTGGCGTTGAAGCGCACGCTGCGGTCATCATTGACCGTGGCCGACCCCACCGGCTTGGCGACGTTGAAATCGAACAGATAGTACTTGTCGTCCGTAAAGCGCAGGCCCAGGGCAACCGACGACAGGTGTCGCTGATTCAGGGTCTGCAGATCCTTGTTGTTGTACCAAGTGCGCGCGTAGTCGACCAAGGCGTAGGGCTGCACGCTGGAAAGGTATTCCCAGCCCACGCCGAAGCGGCGATTGATCTCCGCCGACACGCCCACGCCCTTGTCGCCGCTCTGCTCGCCCTGCGGATAGCCCATGGCGTAGCGCCAGCTGCCGTAAGAGATCTGTTCGGACGAAGGCAGGATATTGCTGGAGTACTGCGCCGCGCCGGAGAAAACCAGGCCGATCTGGGCGGGCAGCACGAAGGTCTGCCTGGCGTTCAGGTTGTAGCGGGTGAAATCCAGGTCCAGCAGCGGGGTGGCGGAATAGCCGTAGTTGGTCGAGATGTCCTTTTTTGCGCCCGCGGCGTCAAAGCCCTTGGCCACGCTCAGCGTGACGTCGGTGGCCTTGGTCTCGGACACCTGGATGTAGCGCATCTCGGCGGTCGCCGCGCGCACCTGCGCATCCTGCTGCAGCCATCGGTCGGTGTTGCGGGCCTCGTACCGATCCTTGGAATTGGCCGCGTAGACGCCCAGGGTTCCGGTCAACGAGCGGGTGTTGTTCAACAGGAACGGATAGCTCACGCCGACGCCGATGCGGTCGTTCTTCACGCGCCGTTCGAAGCCCAGCATTTCGATCGCATCGTCCTGGGGACGCGCATCGTAGTGGTAGCCGTCGATCTTCAGCGCCAGGCCGTCGGCGCCGAGCGGCACGCGGATTTCCCCCGACACGTACTTCACGTCGTCGGTATTGAAGGGCACCGAAGCGGTCAGCTTCACTTGCTCGCCCAGAGGTGTCAGGCTGTTGGTCGCCAGGTTCACGATGGGCTGCATGCCGGTGCCCAGGTCCGCGATGCCGCCTGTCAGACTGACGGGCTGGCGGCTGGCCGCCAGCACCAGTTCGGTCGCGCCGTCGGCGCGGCGGGGCAGGTCCAGGCTGGGCGTGAACTTGACGCCTGGCACGGTGCGCATCAGGTTCAACTGGCGTTCCAGCGTCGCCTGCTTGAGCGGCCGTTCCTCCTGCATGGGCGCTGCCAGCGCCTCGAGCCTGTCCTGCGCATTGCCGATATCGCCTTCGATCCGCACGTTGGCGATGTAGCCCTCGACCACCGTCACCACCACCAGGCCGTTGGCGAAGGTTTGGTTCTGCAGCAGCGCGAAGGACAGCGGAAAGCCCTTGTCGCGGTAAAGCTGCGTGATCTTGTCGACCTCCTGGACCAGCTCGCCCAGGCTGATCTCCTTGCCCGCGAGCGGGCTCAGCAGTCCCGATACTTCCTCGAATGGAATCGCGCGCACGCCGCTGACGTCGAAGTTGCGCGGCACGATGCGCTGCGCCAGCCTGGCCTGCAAGGCCAGTTGCTCCGGCGTGGCGGTCTGGACGTAGGGCGGCGGTTGCGTCGCCGAAGGAGGCCGCTCCAGCCGCGGCATGGCATCCACCGGGTTGCCGCGCAACGGGCCTTCCGCCCGGGCTTGAGAGCCTGCTACCACGATGCACAAGAGGGCGAGGCAAAGCGGGCTCGCCGGGGACATGCTTCTCTTGCCTTTTTCGTCTCTCATTTCCGCTGGCGCTTCTGAACGGATAGCCGATCCCGATCGAGTATCGGATGGAAAAGGGTTGCAACAGTGTTAGGAAAAAGTTGCATTTATCGGTGCTCGTATGGTGCCAGTATTTTCGGCAGAATGACAATTAATTTCAGATTCCGCCTGCGGAAAGGCAGTACGTTTTCATTATTTCGGAATATTTCCTCGTTGCGGGATATATTTTCCAGTCAAGATAAACGCCGTTCAGCCGGATTTATTAATGTTTTCGAAAACTTAGGAGTGTTGGTTACACATCTTATGTCGCAATATCGCGAAATTCAGTGAAAACCCTGATGTGTATGATTTGGCAATATATAAACTAAAGATACGTATCAAAAATACGCAAAATGTGTGGACCCGCCTGGAGGCAAAGATGGCTGGGGATTACTGCAAGAAGCACTGCAACTGCCTGCCGGCCGCGCACAGGCGCCGCCGCTTGCCACACGAGGAGCGTTCATGAGCCCGGGAGATGTCGTTCCGCTCTCGTTCAACGGCGGCCTGGTGGCGCTTTCGTTCCTGATTGCGGCGTTGGGTTCGTATGTGGCCCTGCTGGCCGCCGCAGGCATCCGCGCGGAAACCCAGGACGGAGAAATCCGCATCGGCTATATCGTCATCGGCGCCGTGGCGATGGGCGGCGTGGGTATCTGGAGCATGCATTTCATCGGCATGCTGGCGCAGAACCTGCCTTTTGAAGTCGGTTATCAGGTTGGCCTGACGATACTCAGTTTCGTGGTTGCAGCGGGGTTTTCCGGTTGGGCGTTCTGGTATGTCGGGCGCGACCGTTTCACTTTTCTCCGCTGCCTGGTCGGCGGCTGCGCCGCCGGGTTCGGCGTGGCTTCCATGCATTATGTGGGCATGAGCGCCGCGCGCATGCCGGCGGTGTTGCTCTGGAATCTGCCGCTGGTGGTTTTGTCGGTGCTGATCGCCGTCGTCGCCGCCACTGCCGCGCTCTGGCTCGCCTTCAATACCCAGAACGAACGCCAGCGCATCGGCGCGGCCATTTTGATGGCCGTTGCCGTCTGCGGCATGCATTACACCGGCGCGGCCGCCGGCGCGGTCATCTGCACGACCCCGAACGACGCCATCGGACTGCATGTAGGCGGCGCCATGCTGCCGTATATCGCATTCGCGCTGTCCATCGTCACCTTGCTCCTCATGCGCTGGCATTTGCAGCGCGCCTCCGAACGCTTTCGCGCGCGCACGGCGCAGCGCATCGACTCGATCATTGAATCGGCCCCTGGCGTGGTTGCGGACAGATTGCCCGGAACCACGTCGGGGCCGGGTTAGCTGGACCCTGGACGCGCGCCGCGGAAACAATGGCGGCGCGTGGGCGGTTCCAGGCTTTAGGGGGCTGGCTCTGCTTTTCGAGGAACGGCCCCGGTCATCAATCGAGACCCATGGAGCTCGACATGAAAGCAACTCTTGCGCAGTTCTGGAATGACGAAGATGGCATCACCGCCCTGGAGTACGGGCTGATCGCGGGAATGGTGGCGGTAGCGCTCATTGTCGCGGTGGGAGCCTTTACCGGGTCCTTGAAAGGCATGTTCGAGGAACTAGGCACCAAGCTGGACAACGCCAAGACCGGTACCAGCACCCCGCCTCCGACCTGAGCCGCAATCAGTCCGCGTCGTGGCGACGGTGTGTTCCTGGCCGCCGCGGCGCGTACCCGCAACATGGCATCACTTGATTGAAGGAGTCCGCGCCCATCCGGCGCGCCCGTCGTCGTATCCGTCTTTTCAGAAGGTCTAGCCTTGTATCCAGGGGTAGTGCTGTGGTGGCTGTTGTTTGCATGCTGGATTCTGGCGCTGATCCACGCCGATCTGCGCTATCGCCGCGTCCCCAACCGGCTGATCATCGCGGGACTCGCGGGCCAATTGCTATGGCTGCTGGCGGCTCTGCTGGCGCCCGGCTGGGCCTACCCGCCGCGATGGTCGGGATGGTTGATGGCGCTGGCCGGCTTTCTGGTCGCGGTGCCATTCCTGCCGCTGTGGCGCAGGCGCCTCATGGGAGCAGGGGATATCAAGACCATCGCCGTGCTCGGGCTGCTGCTGGGCTTCGCGCCGCTGTTGGTGACGCTGGCGTTGGCGAGCGTGCTGGCCGGCCTGCATGGCCTGCTGTATCTGGCAGTGTCGCGGGTCTGGGCGTTGAGCAATCGGGCGCGCCAGATTCCCTATGCTGCGTATCTGGGCCTCGCTGCCTGCAGCGCGGTTCTTATTCCGTGGAGTTCGCCCTGGTATTCGTGGTGTTCTTCCTGGTGTTTTACGGGATCCTGACGTATTCCCTGGTGGTCGCTGCCCAACATTCCGTGACGCTCGCCGCGCAGGACGGCGCGCGCAAGGTCCTGCAATGGCAGGCCGGCGCCGCGTCGCTGACCGCAAGGGCCGAGGCCGGACGCGATTCGGCGCTGTACCAGGCGGAATGGATCAGTACGATGTCCGCGGCGCCGGTGCAGGTGGCGGTCTGCGGCAGCGCGGGTGCGCTGAGCAGCGCGGCCGGCGGCGCCTGCAGCGGCTTGCCGCTGGCGCAGGATCAGATCGAGGTTTACGTGTCCTATGCGTATGGCGCTCATCCGCTCATCCCGTCCGTGCCGCTCTTGCAGGCGGCGCTGATGCCGGCCTCCAGCGTGCTGAGCGCGCGCGCCACGGTGCATCTGGGCAACGCACTGGGCGGGGGAGGCTGAGATGCGCGCCTATCCGCAACGCCCCGAGGTCAAGACGCCGCGCCAGCGCCAGCGCGGCATCGCGGCGCTGGAGTTCTCGCTGACGCTCACCTTGCTGCTGCTCTTCATCTGCGGCGTGGTCGGGTTCGGCGCGCTGTTCTGGATGCAGCAGCAGTTGGCCGCCGCCGCGGCCGACGGCGCGCGCGCCGCGGTTTATGCCCGCTTCAACGGCCAGACCGATGTGCCGCAGGCGGCCTGCCTGGCGGCGATGGGCAGCTTTTCCGCCGGTTCGGCGGTGTTGTGCAGCACGACGCGCGCTCCTTGCGCCTGGACCGGGGCGGGCGGCAGGCAAGCCGATTGCGCCACCGTCGCCATGACCTACAACACCCAGTCCTGGCCGCTGCTGGAGACCGTGCGCGGGCTGATCACCGCCTTGCCCGGCACGAACCGGAACTGGGTGCCGAGCCGCTTGCATTCGCAAGCCGTCGTGCAGATATCGCAGGGGACGCCATGAGCAGTCTGAGCAAGATCGTTGCGGGTATGTTGCTGGTGGCGGGCTTGGCGCTGGCCTTCGTGGCGTGGCGGCTGGCTTCAGCGCCTGCGACCCCTCCGGCCAACGTAGCGCCCGCGCCAGTCGCGGCGGCGCCCGCGGAGCCCGTCAAGCTCTATCCCGTGGTGGTGGCCCGCGAGCCGATACCGGCGGGCTCGCGCATCGACAGCGCAAGAATGCTGACGGTGGCGCAATGGCAGGTCGGGCTGTCCGGCGGCTTCGCCGACATCGCGCCGCTGGAAGGCGCGGTGGCGAAGGTCGACATCGCCGCGGGCGATCCGATCGTGCCCAGCCTGTTGACGCAAGGGCTGGCGCGCCAGCTCAAGCCGGGCGAGCGCGCCGTTGCCATTTCGGTGGACGAAGTGATCGGCGGCGGCAACCGCATCGTTCCTGGCGACATGGTGGACGTGTTCTTCATGATTGAAAAAAGCGCCGAAGTGGCCGTCGGCCAGGCCCGCCTGTTGCAGTCGCAGGTGCGCGTGCTGGCTTACGGCCGGGCGTCGGTGGAAGGGCCGGACGAAAAATCGGCCTTGCAGCAGGGCGGCCCGGGCCAGCCGGCGCGTACCGCGGTGCTGGCCGTGCCGGTCGATCGCGTCAATGAGCTGATGCTGGCCAGCCGCGCAGGCCGCCTGCAGCTGGCGCTGCGCCCGGTGGGCGACGACAGCATGCCGGACGCGCAGCTATTCGCGCAGCGCGGCACGGTATTGCCGGTCCGCGCCGACCTGACGCCGGCGCAGCGCGAGTCGCTGCTGTCGGGCCCCAATCGCGCCTATGCCGGCGAGAGCCTGGTGCAACTGGACGGCACGACGGCCGCGGCGCTGGCGCCAGCCGCCCGCGCCGCGAGCCGGCCGCAGGGCGCAGGCGGCGGCCGGACTGTGGAAATCATCCGAGGAGAAAAATCCGAGCGCGTGCGCTATTGAACGGGGCTGCGGGCGGACCAGGCGCTGGCCGCAGCCGGACTTATTCCATCATCGGGTCCAGCACTATGAAGAAACATCAGCGCACCACCATGATCTGCCTGCTGTCGGCGGCGGCGATGACGCATGCCGGCCTCGGCCAGGCACAGAGCGCGGCGCCCGCGGCCGGGGCGAATGCGCCGGCCCGCGACATCTCGATGGCGGTGAAGGGGCAGCAGACCCTCATGCTGGATGGCGGCGCGCCCACGCGCATCGCCATCGGCGATCCCGACGTGGCGGACGTGAAGGTACTGCCCGCCAGCGGCAAGCGCGCGGGCTCCGTGCTGATCTATGGCAAGAAGCCCGGCACCACGCAATTGCAGGTCTGGACCGGCAACAACGCCGCGCCGCAGATCTGGAACGTCCGCGTCGGCGGCAGCGTGCAGGGCGCGCTGGCGAGCCGCGGGCTGGGCGGCGGCGCCAACGTCGACATCGCGGACGGACATGCCGTCGTGTCGGGCCATGCCGAATCGCAGCTGGGGCAGATCGCGTCGGCCGCCATGGCGGCGTCCGCCGTGGGCGGGGAAAAGAATGTGGTGGACATGTCCACCGCCGGCGCGGGCGGCGTGGTGCAGGTGGAGGTGAAGGTCGTGGAAGTGTCGCGTTCGGTGATGAAGGCGGCCGGCATCAGCTTCACGGCCAGCAACGGTCCCTGGAGCGGCGGCAGCTCCACCATGCCCGCCAGCCTGGGCGGCCCGTTGGCGGCGGGCTTCTCGCTGTTCTACGACTCCAACAATTTCTCGGCGCGGCTGCGCCTGCTGCAGACCAACGGGATGGCGCGCGTCCTGGCCGAGCCGACCCTGGTGGCCCTGACGGGGCAGAGCGCCAGCTTCCTGGCCGGCGGCGAGCTGCCGATTCCGCAGGCCGGCGGCCTGGGGACGGTCAACGTGACCTTCAAGCCCTTCGGCATCGGGCTGACCGTCACGCCCACCGTGCTGTCGCGCGACCGCATTTCGCTGAAGGTCGCGCCCGAGGCCAGCGAGCTGGACTACACCAACGGTATCGCCATCAACACCAGCGCGGATACCAGCACCATCATTCCGGCTCTGCGTACCCGGCGCGCGGACACCACCGTCGAACTGGGCGATGGCGAGAGTTTCGTGATCAGCGGCCTGGTGTCGCGCCAGACCAAGGCCATGGTCAACAAGGTGCCCATGCTAGGCGACCTGCCCATCATCGGGGCATTCTTTCGCAGCGTCGACTACTCCCAGGAGGACACCGAGCTGGTCATCGTCGTGACCCCGCGCCTGGTGCGCCCGATTGCGCGCGGCGTGGCCCTGCCGCTGCCGGGAGCCAAGCAGGAGCAGACGGACACGGCATTCAACGCTTGGGGTTATTACCTGACCGGCCCGGTGGGCGGCCAGCAAATGCCGGGCTTTTCACGGTGAGCGATATGAAGACACATGCCAGCGAATGGGTGGGCCTGCAAAACGGCACGCGGTTCCTGTTCTGCTCCCAGGGCAACACGGTTGCCGCGCAGCTGGGGCAGGCCCTGGGCGACCTGGGGATGCTGACCCAGGAATCGCCGCGCATAGAGGAACTGGCGCGGCGCCTGACGGAGATCGCGCCGCAAGTGGTGTTCCTGGATTTCACCTTGAGCGAAGACGAGCCCGGAAAACTGTTCAAGTCCGCGGAACTCGCGCGCTTGCTGGCGCGCATCGCGCCGACGGTGCCGCGCGTGGCGGTGGGCTTCCTGAGCCAGCCGGAGGGCGCGATCGCCGCCTTGCGGGCAGGCGTGAGCGATTTCGTCGATCCTTCGGTGGCGCCGCAGGAGATCAAGGAAGTGGTGCTGCGCCTGCTCGACCGCCCGTCCAGCGGCCGCATGGACGGCACGCGCCGCAGCGTCGTGCTGCTGGGCGCGCGTCCGGGCGTGGGCACCAGCACCTTGGCCGTGCATCTGGCGGGCATGGCGCAGGACCGCCTGAAGCTGGCGCAGGCCCAACGCGCCGCCGCTGCCGGCGCCAAGGCGCCCAAGCCCTCCGGCGAGCCGCTGCCGCTGTCCAGCCGCGTCGCGCTGATGGACCTGGGCTGGCCCGTGGGCGACTGCCAGCTCTATCTGAACATCGGCGGCGACTTCGACTTCGCCGAGGCCGCGCGCAACTTGCGTCGCCTCGATTCCACGCTGCTGGGGTCGGCCATGGCGCATACGGCCAATGGTCTGAGCGTGCTGTCGCTGCCGCGCGACCTGGGCCAGATGCGCGACGTGTCGCAGTCGGACTCATTGCTGGTGTTCGAGCGCATGCGCCAGCATTTCTCGGTCGTGGTGGCCGATACGGGCGGCTTCAGCAATCCTGAATTCGTGTCCAGCCTGGCCCGCGCCTCGCAGCTGAACTGGATCGTGACCGACCAGAGCGTGGGCGCGCTGGTGTCGCTGGCCGGCCTGTTGCAGGAACTGGAGCAGCTGCATGTGGAACGGCGCAACCTGGGCCTGATCGTCAACCGCTATGACGAGCGCTACGGCATGACCGCGCAGCAGATCGCCGAACGCTTCCAGCTGGAACTGGTGGGCACGCTGCCGGACCGCACGCTGCCCCTGATGGTGTGCACCAACCGCGGCCATCTGCTGCACGAGGAAGCCGAGCGCGACGTCTACGTGCGCGCGGTGCAGGCGCTGGCCGAACGCCTGTGCGCCGAAGAGAGCGCGGCTGGCGGGCGGTCCGGCTGGTTGGCCACCTGGCTGCCCGGCGTGCACCGCCGCATGGTGGTCGGTTGAGGGACGGACAGACAGAGGGTTACGGGATCCGACATGATCATGACAGCGACGATAGAGTTCGGCGGCGATGGCGACAAGGGCTTCTCGGCGTCGGACCGCTACCAGGAAGTGAAGACGGCGGCCTACGAGCACCTGCTGTCGCGCATCGAGGAACTGGGCGCGGAGTTCGGCCGTTGGGCCAGGTCGGCGATCCAGGAGTTCGTGGACATCGAGGTCGCGAGTTTCGTGCGCTTGCGGCGGGTGCCCATCAATGAAGGCGAAATGCGCGCCATTGCCGAGGCGCTGACCAAGGAGCTGGCCGGCCTGGGACCGCTGGAGGACCTGCTGGCGGACCCGGCCGTGGAAGACATCCTGATCAACGGCTACGACAATGTCTTCGTTTCGCGCCGCGGCGTGCTGGCGCGCGAGACGCTGCGCTTCACCGACAACCAGCACGTGCTGCGCATCGTGCGCCGCATCCTGGCCCCGATCGGCCGCCGGCTGGACGAGTCCAGCCCCATGGTGGACGCGCGCCTGCCCGATGGCGGCCGCCTGAACGTGGTGATCGAGCCGCTGGCGGTGGACGGCCCCATGGTGTCGATCCGCAAATTCCGCCAGGACCCGCTCAAGCCGGCGGACCTGCTGACGCTGGGCAGTTTCGACGAAGAGATCTACCGGCTGTTGAACGAGGCGGTGAAGAACCGCTGCAATATCCTGGTATCCGGCGGCACCAGTTCGGGCAAGACTTCGCTGCTGAACGCGCTGGCGTTCTTCATTCCCGAAACGGAACGCGTGGTGACGGTGGAGGACACCGCCGAACTGTCGCTCAACCATCCGCACGTGGTGCGGCTGGAGTCGCGCCAGGGGGGCTTTGACGGCAGCGGCGCGGTCACCATCCGCGAGCTGATCCGCAACAGCCTGCGCATGCGGCCGGACCGCGTGGTGGTGGGCGAAGTGCGCGGCGCCGAGGTCATGGACATGCTGCAGGCCATGAACACCGGGCATGAGGGTTCGATGGCGACCATTCATGCGAACTCCCCGCGCGAATGCCTGTACCGCATCGAGATGCTGGCCGGATTCGCCGGATTCCAGGGCAGCGAGGACAGCCTGCGCAGGCAGATCGCCAGCGCGTTGGACTTCATCGTGCAGATCGGCCGCCTGTCCAACGGCAAGCGCCGCGTGCTGTCGGTGACCGAGATCACCGGCATGGGCGACAACGTGATCTCCACGCAGGAACTCTATCGCCACGAGTCCTATGCGACGCCGGACGGCGAGGAGAAAGATCGCTGGAACTGGCTCGGCATACACCCCCACACGCCCAAGCTGGCCAAGCTGCGCAACGAGGCGCGCGCCAACGACAACCCGCAGGACGACCGCGACGGCGGAGGCGGCGGCTTCTGGAGCAGGAGGCGCTGATGCTGGAAGCTCTGGTGCTTGCAAGCCTGGCTGCGGTGCTGGCCATCGGCGCGGTGCTGCTGTGGCGCCATGCCGGCCGTAGCGCGCGGCGGGCGGCCAGTTCCGCCTTTCTGGAAAGCCAGCTGCAGCGGGGCCGCGACGCGGCCGCCGCCGATGCGCCTTTCGCCGAAAACACGCGCCAGTTCCGCAGCGGCTTCGCCGGCTGGGACCGCTTGTTGCGCCTGGCCGGCCTGCGGCAGAGCGCCGGCCTGTATCTGCGCATCGCGCTGCCCGTCGCGGCCGGCGCGGCGCTGGCCTGGGCACTGCTGGGGCCGTTGTCGGGCGCGGTGACGTTCCTGCTGCTGGCCGTGTTCGCATACTTCCTGCTGTGGCTGCGGGCCGACAGGCGCCAGCGGCGCATGATCTCGCAGCTGCCGGCGTTCCTGGACAACATCGTGCGCCTGCTCACCATCGGCAACAGCATGGGCGCCGCGTTCCAGACGGCGGCGGCCGCAGCCGACGAACCCTTGCGCGAGGTGGTGGAGACCGCGGCCAGCCTGAGCCGCTCCAAGGAGCTGGATGCGGCGCTGGCGCACGTGTCGCGCCTGTATGGGCTGAAGGAGCTGTACATGGTCGCGGCGGTGGTGTCGCTGGCCTTGCGCTTCGGCGGCCGCAGCGATCAGGTGCTGGAACGCATGGCGGCCTTCATGCGCGACGTCGCCCAGGCCCGCAACGAATTGACCGCCAGTTCCGCCGAGGTGCGGCTGTCGGCCTGGATCCTGGCCTTGCTGCCCGTGGGGATCGCGGGCTTCATCATCGTCGCCAATAACAATTTGTTCATGGGCCTGTGGCAGGACCCGCAAGGCTTCAGGATGCTGCTGACCGCGGTCTGCCTGCAGATCGGCGGCTGCTATTGGCTGTATCGCATGGCCAAGGCCATTTGAGGAGGGCGCGGCATGAGCATCCTGCAATCCTGGAACGCGTCTTCCGTGCTGGCGATGGCGCTGATGCTGGTGGCGGCCGGCCTGGTGGTGCTGGGCCTGGGCATGGCGCGGCGCCTGCGCAGCCAGGGCCGCAGCCGCCAGGTGGTGGACCAGGCGCTGGCCGCGCGCGAGGGCGGTACTGCATCGGCGGCCCCGCGCGGCGAAGGCGGGCAGGGCAGGCTGGCGGCGGCTGCGCGGGCCGCCGACACGTTCGGCAAGCGCTTGAGCGAGGGCCGGCTGGCCGACGCGCTGTTGGCCTCCGAAGACCGCAAGCTGGTGGATATGGCCGGCTATGCCAACCCCGGCACCGCGCGTTCGCGCTTCGTTCTGATCCGGCTCGGCCTGGCGATCCTGCTGCCCGTGGCGGCGGTCGTGCTGGACTTGCACAAGCACCTTCCGGATATGCCGCTGGGCGCGTTCGTCGCCGCCTTCCTGGCTTTCGCGATCGGCTACATGCTGCCCAAATGGATCGTGCAGCGGCGCCTGGCGCGCCGCCGCAGGCAGGCGGCCGACGAGCTGCCCTTGCTGATCGATCTGCTGCGCCTGTTGCAGGGCGTGGGCCTGTCCATCGACCAGAGCCTGCAGGTGCTGGTCAAGGAGTTCGGCCAGGTGCTGCCTGTGTTGTCATCCGAATTGCGCCTGGCGTCCGAACTCTATGTGCGCGGCCGCACGCGCGAGCAATCGCTGGCCAGGATGGCCACGGGCTTCGACAACGATGACCTGTCCGCCATCTGCCGCCTGATCGCTCAGGTGGACCAGCACGGGGGCGCGGTGCAGGAACCGCTGAACCGCTTCGGCGAACGGCTGCGGGACAAGCGGCGCATGGAGCTGAAAGAGAAAGTGGGCAAGACCACGGTCAAGATGACCGGGGTCATGATCGTGACGCTGCTGCCCGCGCTGTTGATCGTGACGGGCGGGGCGGGGTTTATCGCGGTGTTGCGCGGCTTGTCGCGCATGGGAGGGATGTAATGGACGGCGCAACGGAAAGCAGGTCGTGCGCAGGGCGCTGGGCGCTTGTGGCCACGGTGCTGGCGGCGGGGGCGGGGTTGAGCGGATGCAAGACCAACAACGCGGAATCCGCCTGGCAGCTGATCCAGCAACAGCAGCAGGAACAGGCGCTGATGCGGCAGAAGGAAGACGAGGCCCAGAGCAAGAGCCGGCCCAAGGAACCCGAGATGATGCTGTCCATGATCGTCGAGGCGCAGCGTCAGGAACGTTATTTTGCGTCGCTCGCGTACATCGACGGCTATCAGCAGAAGTACGGCAGCGACGCGCGCGTGGCGGTGCTGCGCGCCGAGGCGCTGCGCCAGACTGGCCAGGCGGCGTTGAGCGAGCAGGCCTACCGCGCGCTGACCGCCACCGACCAGGCGGCCGAGGGCTGGCATGGCCTGGGCCTGATCGCCGGTTCGCGCGGGCAGTTCGACCAGGCGGCCGATTACTTTTCGCGGGCGGCCAGGCTGGCGCCCATGGACGCGCGGATCCTGGGCGACCTGGGCTATGCGCGCCTGCGGGCGGGCGATCCGGCGGGCGCGCGCGTGCCGCTGGGGCAGGCGGCCGAGTTGACGCCGGATAGCGCCAAGGTGGTGGCGAACCTTGCGGTGCTGCTGCTGGTCGAGGGCGATCCGCTGAAGGCGCAGCGCCTGATGGAGCGCGCGCAATTGAGCGAGGAGGCGCGCGGGCAGGTGCTGCGGCTGGCCGCCGAGATCCGAGGTCAGCTGGCCCCGGCGCCGGGCGCATCCCATGCGCCGGCCACCCGGGTTTCCAGCGGCGAGCAGGCCGTCATGCCGATGATGAGTCCCCTGATGGAAGGGCTGAGCAATGGCCCCATCGTGCGCTAACTCCCTATCGAGGAACACTGCCATGTCCCATACGATCCCGCGCGCTTTTTTCATCCTGGCCTGCGCCTGCGCGGCGCTGGCGCCCATCGCCGGCCAGGCGCAATCCAACGCGCCGCTGACCGGCAGCATGTCCGGCGCCGCCAGCGCCTCGCCCGTGCCGGCTTCCACCTCGGCCCCGGTGCCTGCGGCCGCCATGCCGGAGCGGGCCGTGGTGCAGCAGGTGCAGACTCCGCTGCCGCAGGCTCCGGCCGCGGCGCCCGCGGCGCAAGAGGGCTTTGGCGACGTGACGCGCGGCCTGCTGGCGGCGCAGGCCGACGGCCGGCGCGCCGGCAATGCCTTGCCCGTGCTGGGACCGGTATCCACGGCGGCCTGGAACCGCTACCTGGAAAGTTTCAAGCATCCCATTCCCGTGTGGTTCGACCGGAATGTGGAAATCCCCAACATCCAATAGGTTCAGGGAACGGGCATTCCCCGCCGCAGGCGGATACGGAGTCGCGAGAGCATGTCAGCCGGCCGTCCACATCCATTCTCGCCGTCGCGGCAACGCGGCAGCATGACCGTCGCCGTCGTCTTCGCGGTGCTGGTCGGGGTGGTGCTGCTGGGCGTGCTGCAGCTAGGCTACGGCTTCTACATGAAGCGCGAAATGCAGAAGGCGGCGGACCTGGCGGCGCTGTCGGCGGTGCAGGTCCTGAGCCTGGGCTCGAGCGCGGATTGCACCCGGGCCGCCGCCGCAGGCCGGGCCTCCGGCCTGGCCAATGTGCCGAACATTCTGGACGCGTTCACGGCGGCCGATTTCACGGTGGAATGCAAGGTATGGGATCCGACGCGGTCCGATGCCACCGGCATGCACGTCTTCGACGCGACGGCCGGGCAGGCGTACAACGCCGTGCGGGTCGCCGTCAGCAAGCAACTGGCCAATCTCATACCCGGCGTGGGCGGCATCAAGGCCTCGGTCGCCGCGGTGGCCACCAACACGCAGCCCGTGGCGACCTTCACGGTGGGATCGCGGCTGTTGCGACTGGAGCGCGGCGGCCTGCTGTCGCAGCTGCTGGCCACGGTGGGGGCGTCGCCCTCGCAACTGGACGTGCTGGATGCCGCGGGGCTGGCCAATGTCGGCATCACGCCGGCCGGCCTGCTGGAGGCGCTGGGCCTGCCGCTGTCGGTGGCGGCAGGGGTGGGCACGCCCGAGCAGTTGACCGCGCTGAACAACTTGACGCTGGGCCAGTTGCTGCACGCGACGCTCACCGTCATCGACAAGCAAAAAACGGCCGCCGCCGACATCGGGCTGCTGCGCGCAGCCATCAACACGGTCCTGGACCTGATGCCGCTGAACTTGCCCGTGAAGCTGTTCGGCGATGGCGGCGTGCTGGATCTGAACGTGGTGGGGGGCGACCCCAGCGCCGCCTTGCAGGCCCAGGTCAACGCGCTCAACATCCTGGAAACCGGTCTGGCCATCGCCAACGGCAGCAACCTGATCAATCTGGGGCTGAGCGTGCCGCTGCTGGGCCTGGATGCGCGGGTGCGCATCGTCGAGCCGCCTTCCGTGGGCGTGGGCGGCGTGGGCGCGCAAGCCATCAGCGCCGGCATACGCGTGTATCTGCGCGTCAACACCAGCAACATTCCGCTGGTCGGGCCCTTGCTGGCCAATACGCTGAACACGAAGGTGGACCTGCCCATCATCATCGACGTGGCCCAATCCAAGGGCACGCTGCGCAAGCTGTGCGAGGCGCCGCTGGCCGAAAACCAGGCGACGATAGCCGTGACCTCGGCCGCGGCCAGCGTCTGCCTGGGACGCTTCCCCGGCATGGCGTCGGCCACCGACCCGAGCGCGGCCAATTTCCAGGCGCTCACGAACCGCTGCGAACCCAGCGCATTCGGATCGGTGGGCCGGCATCAGGTCTTGAATGTACTGGGCATACTGCCGCTCACTGCCCGGGTCACGCTGCCGGTGTTCAGTTCCTCGGCGCCCGTGTCGGTGACCCTCACCGCGCCGCCATCGCCCAACTCCAGCGCCACCGTCAACGCCACCAACGTGGACTTGTCCAAGCTGGCGTCCAACCTGACGGACGCGCTGATCGGGGGCATTCTGGGGGACTTGTTCAACTCTGGCACGCCGCTGACCGAAACGCAGCGCACCGAGCTGGCGACCCGGTTGGTGGGTGGAGACAAGAACAATGCCGGCAAGACCATCTCCAAAGTCGTCAATGACATGCAATGGTCGAAAACCGCGATGGATCAGCTCGGCACGCGCCTGACCACGGGCGGCCTGACCGGGGTATTGGGCGGCACGCTGCAACTGGTTGGCGGCATCCTGAACTCGCTTCTATTGGCCCCGCTCAGCGATGTGACCTGTGCGCTGGCGCTGGTGCCGGACGCGATCCGGCAGTGCCGCGTCAACGCCGTAGGCGCGCTGGCTTTGAACGGCAGCGGGCAGGTGGGCGGCGTGCTGTCCGTCGTCATGGTGTTGCTGGATCCCTTGCTGAGTTCGCTGTCCGTGGCGCTGCAGCAGCTGCTCAACGTGCTGGGCCTGAGCGTGGGCCAGACCGACGTGTCATTGATTTCCGTGGATTGCGGCAAGCCCCGCCTGGTGTACTGATGATGAAGCCCCTGACCCCTCTCCCTTTCTTTCCCGCATGGTCCAAGCAATGAGCCAGAATTTCGCGCGCGAAGAATTCGACGTGTACGTCTGGGAAGGCACTTCCGACATCGCCAGCCGCGCCGAGCGCTGCCTGGCGGGCATGGACGTGTCGCTGCTGCGGGCGGACGCCGGCACCGCGTTTCCGCCGCCGCGCGACCTGGCGCGGCCGGCCGTGGCCCTGGTGTCGGTATCCGTGATGGGGGACAAACGTTTCAGCGGCTACGACTGGCTGGCGGCGCAGGGCCTGCCGGTCATCTGGGTGGCCGCGGAAGCGCGCGGACGCGATCCGCGCTACTACCCGCCGGAATACTCCTACACGCTGCCGCTGACCTTCACCACCGCGGACCTGCGCAAGCTGCTGTATGAGCTGCTGGGCAGGCTGAACCAGCTCAATCGTTCCGCTCCCCGTCGCGAGCAGCCCCTGATCGCCGTGTCTGCGGCCATGCAGGACCTGCTGGCGGAAACGGAAATGTACGCCGACTGCCGCAGCAACGTGCTGATCCACGGCGAAACCGGCGTGGGCAAGGAGCGCATCGCGCGCCTGCTGCATGACCGCGCCGCCTGGCGCGATGGCCCCTTCGTGGCGGTCAACTGCGGCGCCATCCCCGAAGGCCTGTTCGAGGCGCATTTCTTCGGCCACGCCAAAGGCGCATTCACCGGCGCGATCGGCGCGCACAAAGGGTATTTCGAGCAGGCCAGCGGCGGCACGCTGTTCCTGGACGAGATCGGCGATCTGCCGCTGTACCAGCAGGTCAAGCTGTTGCGCGTCCTGGAACAGAGCACGGTGACCCGGCTGGGTTCGACCGTGGAGGTGCCGGTGGACTTTCGCCTGGTCGCCGCCACCAACAAGGATTTGCGCGTGCTGGTGGGGCAGGACGAGTTCCGTGCGGACCTGTACTACCGGCTGGCGGTCATCGAGTTGCGCATACCCAACCTGGAGCAGCGCGGTCCGCAGGAAAAGGCCGCGATCTTCCGCGCCTTGCTGCAGCGCCAGGGCGTGGAGGACGAAGCGCCGGGGTGGTTGCTGGAGCGCGTCTCGCGCACGCGCTACGCCGGCAATGTGCGCGAATTGTCCAATGTGGCCGAGCGCGTGGCCATCGTGCGGCGGCAGTTCCAGGCCTGGGACTCGCCGCGCATCGAACGCATTTTCGACCAGTTGGGCGAGCCGCTGCGGATGGCCGGAGCCGTCGCCGCGCGGGCCGAGCCCGCCGTGTTCACCGAGGCCGAGCGCGCCGAACGTGAGCGCGTGTTGGCGGCGTTGGATGCCAATGACTGGCGGCGCCAGGATACCGCCCACACGCTGGGCATCAGCCGCAAGGTGCTGTGGGAAAAAATGCGCAAGCTGCAACTGGGGGCAGGACAGGGCGAACCCGCCGATGGCGTCGCCGAGACGATATGAACACGCAATAGGGGATGGCCCGTAGGGGACCACAGTTCGGGGTCCGGTGCAGGTAAGCGTATCTGTCCGGGGTGAAATAAATTGCTATAGTTCCGCAACGATTTTTTTGGGGAAGGCATGAACGTCCAATTTATCCGTGGCGCCGCCCGCATGGCGCTGTTGGGCACGGCCCTGTCCGGTCTGGCCGCTTGCGCCAGCGCGCAATCCGAAGCGCCCCGGGCCACGGTTAAACAGGTCGAGGATACGCAGGCGGCATCCACGCCCGTGACTCCCCCCGCGCCACCGCCCGCCGCGCGCCCGGCGTCCACGCTGTCGGAGCTGCAAGGCCTGATCCAGAGCCGCCAGGTGTCGGAGCTGCGCACCGCCTACAACGGCACCTACGGCGCCAGCCTGCTGTTCAAGCCGGACGACCTGACCTATTACGTCGCGCTGTTCCAGCAGAAGGATTTCTGGCGCGTGGTGAAGACCAAGTCGGACAAGCAGGCCGAAGCCACCTACCGGGCTTTCGTCGCCCAGTCCGCCGAACTGGCCGAAGTGGACATCAAACGCATCAAGATGCAGGCCGAGTACGCGCATGCCGAGAAACTGCTGGCCAGCCGCAGTGCTGAACTGAGCACTCTGCAGGCCGACCGCACGGTGCGCCTGCAGCAGGAAGAGCAGGTCGCGGCGCGCCAGGAGCAGTCGCGCCAGGAAGCCACGGCGCTGGCCGACCAGCAGAAGGATGTGCGTCAGCAGTTGCGCGACCTGCAACGTCAGATCGACGCCTTGCAGGCGCAGCAGGCGCAGGTGGGGAATCCGGTGACCCAAGCTCGCGGCAAGTAGTCCACGGACATGCGTAAAAGCGGGCCTGCGGGCCCGCTTTGTCTTGCCCGGCCGGAAATAGGCATTGCGCACGCAGGGGCTAGACGCCTGCCGCCGGCGGTTTCTTGTATTCTGGGAGTTGCTCCCCATATTGATGCCATGGCACTTAAAGTTTTCGACCTCCAGTGCGAACACAGCCACATTTTCGAAGGCTGGTTCAGTTCGCACGAAGACTATGACGCGCAGCAGGCGCGTGGCCTCGTCACGTGCCCGGTTTGCGGGTCCGCCAGCATCACCAAGCGGCTGTCGGCGCCGCGCCTGAACGTCGCCCATCTGCATGCGCCGCAGGCCACCCAGCCCGCGCTGCCCGCCAACGCCTCCGATGCCGACAAGATGGCGGTCTTGCAGGCGGCCGTCATGCGCCAGGTGCGCGCCTTGCTGCGCAACACCGAAAACGTCGGACCGCGCTTCGCCGAAGAGGCGCGCCGCATCCATGAAGGCGATGCCGATGACCGCCCGATCCGCGGCACGGCCACTCCCGAAGAGCGCGAATCGCTGGCCGATGATGGCATCGACGTCATGGCGGTGCCGGATTTTCTGGACGACGAACGTTTGCAGTGACCCGCCGACCCGCCTGCCCCCGATTCGAATAGGGGAATGAGCGCGTTTCAGTTATCAGGCGTGAGCCGGCGGCCGAATAAGGCTTTCTGCCGGAATGCCGAGTTCAGTGTGCAAACGCCAGATCATTGGCAATGTCAAACCGCGCTTGCGGTTCAGCACTTCGTACACACGGTTGCGCTTGCCTATCATCGGCTCCAGATCCTTAGGGGTCAGGCCGCCTTGCTCCATCCGGAATTTAATCGCCTCAACAGGATCTGGCAGATCGACCGGATAGTGCTTCATTTCATACGCTTGCACCAGGGTGGCCAGCACGTCCAGGCGGTCACCATCAGGCGTGCCCAGTTCCGGATCAGACTCCATCAACCGGGAGATTTCCTTGAGCGCCGACTTGTAATCGGCCTCGGTATGTACGGGGCGGATTTCCATGTTCATTCCATTTCCACGGTTTCGGCGTCAATCTTGTCGTACTCCGCGTGAGTGCCGATGAACTTCACGTAGACGATGCTCAAGTTGAATGCGATTGCCACAATCAAGCGGAAATCATTGCCTTTGATGTTGAACACTACACGCCTATTCTTCAGGATGCTGGCGCTGCGATACGGGGCCTTGATATCCGCAGGCTGCTTCCATTGCGCCTTGCTGGCCTCATCCACCCACGCCTTGAGGGGGTGTTCCGCCACTGGGTGCCTTTCCCAGAACTGGCGGAGGGTGCTAAGGGCTATGACTCGCATAGCGCAATGTTAGTCCCAATTTGGGACCAAAACAAGCCCGATATGGTCCGGATACATGCCTTCAAGGAGGGGCCGCAAGCTTGGACAGGCGGATGGCAATAAAAAAGCCAGACCCGAAGGTCTGGCTTTTTCTTGCCTGCTGCCGGATCAGTTGTTGACGCGGCTGCGGTATTCGTTGGTGCGGGTGTCGATTTCGATCTTGTCGCCGATGGCGCAGAACAGCGGCACGTTCAGTTCGTAGCCGGTGTTGATCTTGGCCGGCTTGGTCACCTTGCCCGAGGTATCGCCACGCACGGCGGGTTCGGTGTAGGTGATTTCGCGAACGAGCGTCGTGGGCAGTTCCACCGAAATGGCGCGGCCGTCGTAGAAGACCACTTCCACGGGCATCGCTTCTTCCAGGTAGTTCAGGGCGTCGCCCATGCTTTCGGCTTCGATTTCGTACTGGTTGTACTCTTCGTCCATGAAGACGTACATCGGGTCGCCGAAGTAGGAGTAGGTGCACTCCTTGCGATCCAGTTGAACGACTTCGAACTTTTCGTCGGCCTTGTAGACCGATTCGCTGGCCGAGGCGGTCAGCAGGTTCTTGAACTTCAGCTTCACAACAGCAGCGTTACGGCCAGACTTGTTGTATTCGGCTTTCTGGACCACGAGGGGATCCTTGCCGACCATGACCACGTTGCCGACTCGCAATTCCTGAGCGGTTTTCATCGATAAAACTCCGGGGGTGATGGGTGCACTCGCCGTGCTTGCAAAAAGCCGCCGCTGGCAGCGGCTTCGTGCACACCCCGGGAGGCGTCATAGTTGAGGCCCGACAAAACAGGGCGCTCGGAAAACTCTCTATTCTAACGTTTCTTGGCCAAGTCTGCGCAAAAATCGGCCAGATTTTCGGCAAGATCTGGCAGCGCGGCCTGGCTCGCGTCCCAGGCCCGCGCGGCGGCGGCCCAGTCTCCCCAGGCGGCCGGCGCCAGGGCGGCCGACAGCGCCGCGGCGCTTGCGCCCGTTTCCGGCTGGTTCCAGGCCCGGATCAGCGCCTGGGCGGTTTCCGGGGCCGGATAGCGCGCCAGCCAGGCTTCCAGTTTTTCCAGGTGCACGTTCTCATCCTGGGGATAGATCTGCCAGACCAGCGGGCGCGCGGCCCAGGCGGCGCGCACGAAGGAGTCCTCGCCGCGCACGAAATTCAGGTCGCAGCACCACAGCAGGCGGTCGAAATCCGGCTGCGCCACGAAGGGCAGGCGGGCCACCGACGGCGCGCCCGGCGCCGCGCAGGCGGTTTCCAGGCCAGGAGCCACGCCTTCGGGGACGAGCAGCAGGCTGGGGCGCGGATCGGCCGCCAGTGCTTCGGCCAGCGCGCCTACCGGTGCCGTCGGATAGCAAAACAGGGACACGGTGCGCGCATCGTCGCGGCGGCGCAACAGCAGGTCCTGCGGCACGCCCAGCGAGCGCAGGAAGGTTTCCTGGTCTTGCACCGATGCCTGCAGGGCGTCACGCTCGGCCGACAGGTCCGGCTCGCGTAGCAGCCCGCCGGTGGCGCTGGTGAATCCGGGAAAGAAAAAGTGTTTGACCAGGCCGTCCGGACGTTGCGAGGGCAGGCCGTGGCAGCTTTCCACCCAGGGCTCGGCGCTCAGATACTCCAGATTGATCCAGGCCGGATGCGCCTGCCGCATGCTGTCCAGGAACGCTTCGGGAGGATCGCAGGCGAAAGCCTCTATCACCACGTCGCGGGCGGCGAGCGCCGGGTCCGGTGAATCGGACCAGTGCACGATGTCGATGCCGGCCAGTCGCTGGCGCGGCAGGCCGGGCGCGATGCCGGGCTGGATGCGGGCAAAGCTGGCCAGGTCGTCGACCCACAGGCGCACATCCCAGCCGCGGCCGTGCGCCAGGCGGCGCGCCAGCCGCCAGCAGACGCCGATGTCGCCATAGTTGTCGACGACCCGGCAGAAGATGTCCGCTTGCATTGCCGCCTAGTGGAACTTGGCCGGCGAGGCTTCCGCGTCCTCGGGCAGCTCGGCATGCACCAGTTCGCCCAGCGGATTCGGGAAGTAGGGCGCGCCGCAGTCTTCGCAGTATTCGGGAGGCAGCACGCCGGGGATGCGGCGCACTTCCGTGACGCCGTACTCTTTGAGCAGGGCCGCGATCTCGTCGACCACGTCGGGTTGGCCTTCATCGGACGGTTGGTCTTCCTCGCGCCCGTACAGCGGCCAGACGCAGCCGTAGTACACGTCGTTGCTGCTGCGCGCCGTGAAGCCGATGCGGTACTCGTCGATGCGGCTTTCGCCGCAGCCGGCCACCACCGCCCGCAATTGGGAGGCTTCGAGGCTGACCGCGCCTTCCAGCCAGCTGACCGCCGCGCGCAGCGACAGCGGGCGCACCCGCCGGTCGGCTTCGCGGTTGCTGACGTAATAGGCGTCGGGCAGCAGGGCTTCGAAACCGCAGCCCGGCAGCAGATTGGCCAGGGTGGGCTGGGCCTGCGCGGCCCATTGTTCCTGGCAGGCGTCGCGGCTGGCTTCGGCTTCGCCCAGCTGCTCCTGCCAGCGGAAGACCGGCTCGCCTTCGGGCACCGCGACGGCCGCCACGATGTAGCGCGTGTCGGCCAGCATGTTGGCCGTCTCGGTCTCGGTGTTCAGGGCGGGCTTGGCGGTCTCGGCGCCCAGCGCCTGCGTGCCCAGGCGTTGCAGCCATTGCCAGGTTTCGGAGAAAGTGCGCGGCATCTGGTCCACGCTGACCAGCACCGGCATCAGCGCGCTGCGGGCCTTGCTGGACAGGATATGTCCATGCAGTTGGGCCATCAGCGCCTGCTGCGCGCCGGCGGCGATCGGGCCGGTCGGGATGGCGTAGCGAGTCCAGGCGACGATAGGCGCCACCACCAGCAAAATGTCGTAGCGGACGCCATTTTTCTCGATCTTCATCGATTCGGACAGGGTTTCAGCCTGTTCGATCAGGATCTCGTAGGCGCCCACATCGCTCTGGGCGAGGTGGTCCAGGGCCGCTTCCAGGGGGGCGTCCTGCCCCGCCTTCAGCAGCTTCGGAATCGCTTCGCCAAGCTGGTTCTCCCAGAACACGTCTTCGAGGCGGCTGCCCGAGCGGCTGAGCGCCTGGGCAAGCGCGACCAGTTTGGCGGCGTCACGGGTGAGGCGGGGAGCGGATTGGCTGCGGGATCGGGCCATAACTTCGGGGAGCGTCCAGTAAGTGTGCAACTGTGTAGTTTAACGCCCGGCGCGCACCGCGGCGCGCGGGCTCCTGCCAGGCGCCACAGCCATTGCGGTACAGACGTATTGATGCCAAAACAGCAACAGATAATGCCAACTGAGGTGGTTTATTGCTGATAGGAAACGACGGAAAATAACGTCATCAACTCAATATCAGGAGGCACCGCCATGCGCTGGCCTACGCTTTTCGTATCCCATGGATCCCCCATGCTCGCCGTCGAGCCCGGACAGACCGGTCCGACGCTTGCCGCCTGGAGCGCCGCGCAGGGCCGCAAGCCCAAGGGCATCCTGGTCGTCTCGCCGCACTGGATGGGCGAGGGCCTGGCGCTGTCGACCCGCGACCGCCAGGTGGCCTGGCACGATTTCGGCGGCTTCCCGCCGGAACTCTATCAATTGCAGTACGCGGCTCCCGGTTCGCCGGAGCTGGCGCAGCGGGTGCAGGCGCTGCTGGCCGATTCGGGCATCGCCGCCGACCTGGATCCGCGCCGCCCGCTGGACCATGGCGCCTGGGTGCCGCTGCGCTACCTCTATCCGGAAGCGGACGTGCCGGTGGTGCAACTGTCGCTGGACATGGGCCGCGACGCGACCGGGCAGCTGGAACTGGGCCGCGCGCTGGCCCGGCTGCGGGACGAGGACATCCTGGTCATCGGCTCGGGTTCGCTGACGCACAACCTGCGCCACGTGCGCATGCCGCAGGACGCCCCCGCACTGCCCTACGTGCCGGCTTTCCAGCAGTGGTACGCGGACAAGCTGGGCGGCCATGACCTGGCGGCACTGCTGGACTGGCAGGCCCAGGCGCCGGGCGCATCGCAGGCCCATCCGCACGACGACCACCTGATGCCGCTGTACGTGGCGCTGGGCGCGGGCGGAACCGGCTTTCGGCGCCTGAATGACGAAATCTCGTATGGCGCGTTGGCGATGGACGCCTACGAGTTCGCGGACTGAGCCCAAGCGCGCGGCCGCCGCGCCTGCGCGGCTCCATGAAAATGGCCCGGGAACCTCGCGGTTCCCGGGCCATTGCCTGGTCTGATCAGGAGATCAGGCAGCCAGCAACTGGCGCAGCACGAAGGGCAGGATGCCGCCGTGCTGGTAGTAGTCCACCTCGATCGGGGTGTCGATGCGCAGCAGCACGGTGACGTCCTGCTTCGAACCGTCCTTGCGGGTGATCGTCAGCGTCACGTCCTGCATCGGCTTGATGCCGTTTTCCAGGCCCGAGATGTCATAGGTTTCCTCGCCGGTGATGCCCAGCGACTGCACGCTGTCCGCGCCCTTGAACTGCAGGGGCAGCACGCCCATGCCGACCAGGTTGCTGCGGTGGATGCGCTCGAAGCTGCGCGTGATCACGGCCTTCACGCCCAGCAGCTGGGTGCCCTTGGCGGCCCAGTCGCGCGACGAGCCGGTGCCGTACTCTTCGCCGCCGAACACCACGGTGGGGGTGCCTGCGCCGACGTACTTCATGGCCGCGTCATAGATGGACATCTGTTCGCCGGTGGGCTGGAACAGGGTTTCGCCGCCTTCGAAGCGGCTGCCATCCGGCAGCGCCGGGATCATGAGGTTCTTGATGCGCACGTTGGCGAAGGTGCCGCGCATCATGATCTCGTGGTTGCCGCGGCGCGAACCGTAGCTGTTGAAGTCGGCCTTCATGACGCCGTTTTCCTTCAGCCACTTGCCCGCGGGCGAGGTTTCCTTGATGGAGCCGGCCGGCGAGATGTGGTCGGTGGTGACCGAGTCGCCGAACACGCCCAGCGCGCGCGCGCCCTTGACCGTCGGCATCGCGCCCGGCGTCATGCCGAAGCCGTCGAAGAAGGGCGGCTCGGCGATGTAGGTGGAATCAGGCCAGTTGTAGGTGTCGCCGGTGACGCCCTTGATGTTCTCCCAGAGCTTGCCGGGATTGCTCTTGACCTGGCCGTAGTTGGCTTCGAAGGCCTTGGGGTCCAGGGCGTACTTCAGCAGCGACTCGACTTCCTCGGTGGTCGGCCAGATGTCGCCCAGCCACACGTCGCCGTTCTTGCCGCGGCCCACGGGCTCGGTCATCAGGTCGCGCGTGACCGTGCCGGCCAGCGCATAGGCCACCACCAGCGGGGGCGAGGCCAGGAAGTTCGCCTTGATGTTCGGGTGGATGCGGGCTTCGAAGTTGCGGTTGCCCGAGAGCACGGCCGAGCAGATCAGGTCGTTGCCGGTGATGGCGTCGTTCAGGTCCGGGGTCAGGTCGCCGGCGTTGCCGATGCAGGTCGTGCAGCCGTAGGCGGCGACGTCGAAGCCCAGCTTTTCCAGGTAGGGCAAGAGGCCCGTCTTGGTCAGGTATTCGGTGACCACGCGCGATCCGGGGGCCAGCGAGGTCTTGATGTGCTTGGGCACCGTCATGCCCGCTTCCACGGCCTTCTTGGCCAACAGGCCAGCCGCCAGCAGCACGCTGGGGTTGGACGTGTTGGTGCAGGACGTGATGGCGGCGATCAGGATGTCGCCGTTCTTGACCTTCGTGCCGGCGCTGGTGGTGAAAGTCTGGCCGAGCTTTTCGGCGGGCTGGTTGAAGCCGTTTTCGGCGACCGGCTTGGAGAACAGGTCGATGAAGGTGTTCTTGACGTTGCCGATCTCGATGCGGTCCTGCGGACGCTTCGGGCCCGCCAGCGACGGCGCGACGGTGGACAGGTCCAGCGTCAGCAGCTTGGTGAAATTGATGTCCTTTGCCTTGGGCACACCGAACATCTTCTGGGCCTTGAAATAGGCTTCGAAGGCGGCGATTTCGTCTTCCGTGCGGCCGGTGCCGCGGAAGTAGTCGATGGTGCGCTCGTCGACCGGGAAGAAGCCCATGGTGGCGCCGTATTCCGGCGCCATGTTGCCGATGGTGGCGCGTTCGGCCACGGACAGGCTGGCGGTGCCTTCGCCACAGAATTCGACGAACTTGCCCACTACCTTCTCGCGGCGCAGCATTTCAGTGATGGTCAGCACCAGGTCGGTGGCGGTGACGCCGCCGCGCAGCTTGCCCTTGAGTTCCACGCCGACCACGTCGGGGGTCAGGAAGTACACGGGCTGGCCCAGCATGCCGGCTTCGGCTTCGATGCCGCCCACGCCCCAGCCCACCACGCCGATGCCGTTGATCATGGTGGTGTGGCTGTCGGTGCCCACCAGCGAGTCGGGGTAATAGACGTTGTTCTTCTTGTCCTGGTGCACGCCGCGCGCCAGGTATTCCAGGTTGACCTGGTGGACGATGCCAAAGCCCGGGGGCACGACGCCGAAGGTGTCGAACGCCTGCATGCCCCACTTCATGAACTGGTAGCGCTCCTGGTTGCGCTTGAATTCCAGCTTCATGTTCAGGTCCAGCGCATTCTTGGTGCCGAAGTAGTCGATCATGACCGAGTGGTCCACCACCAGGTCCACCGGCACCAGCGGCTCGATGCTCTTGGGGCTCTTGCCCATCTTGTCGGCCACCGAGCGCATGGCGGCGATGTCGGCCAGCAGCGGCACGCCGGTGAAGTCCTGCAGCACCACGCGGGCCACCACGAACGGAATCTCATCCTCGCGGCGGGCGTTGGCCTGCCAGTTGGCCAGTTGCTTGACGTGCTCTTCGGTGACCTTCTTGCCGTCGCAGTTGCGCAGCACGGATTCCAGCACGATGCGGATCGAAACCGGGAGCCGCTGCACATCGATGCCGAGGGACTTGCCCAGCGCCGGCAGCGAATAGTACTGACAGGATTTATTGCCGATCTTGAAATTCTTGAGGGTGTCTAGGGTGTTGTGCGGCATGATGGACTCCGTGGTTTTGCCCGGTTGAAGCCGGCATTTTCTGGCGTTTTTGCGCATTTGTCATTCTATGTGAGACTGGCGCCTGCGCGGCCGTATGTCTTATATCTTATATAAGACTTGGTCGGACCGTCAAAGTTCCCCTACTGCGATCAGGGGCGGCGGCCTTTGGCCTTACCCGATACTCTGGCCGAGGCGTGCGCGGGTCGCAAGCCTCTTTTATCAAGAAAGTCCTACGCGGATGTTGCGGTCTTGCGAGGCAACGCGGGTCTACGCAAGGAATTCGCGCAGCAGCACGGTCAGCTCGGTGCGCAGGAAATCGACCACGGCGCGCTGTGCCGTCGAAGGGTAGGGGTTGGACGTGGTCAGGATGAACAGCTTGTCGCCCGGGCCCATGGCCTGGTAGGCCGGCAGCACCGGCGTCAGCCGTCCTGCGGCAAGGTCCTTATGCACCACATAGGCCGGCAGCAGCGCCACGCCCGCGCCGGCGCGGGCGGCTTGCGCCAGGAACGGGAAATATTCCGACTGCAGCCGCGGTGCGAGTTTGGCCTCATGCAGCTGGTCCTTGCGGCGCAGGCGCAGCGTGACCTGAGGCCTGGGGTCGGGCGGGCCCAGGAAGTGCAGGCGGCCGAGGTCGCGCGGGTGGGCCGGCGGGCCGAACTGTTCCAGATAGGAAGGCGCCGCGCACAGCACCCATTTCACGTCGCCCAGCGCGCGCGCCACGTAATCCTGCGGCGGGGTGGTCATCACCCGCAGCGCCACGTCGATCTCCGACGAAATCAGGTCGCTCACGCGGTTGGAAAACAGCACGCGCAGCGTCAGCGCCGGATGCCGCAAGGCGAAGTTCACCAGCAGCGGGCGCAACTGGTCCAGTTCTCCCAGCCCGGTGGGAATGCTCAGCCGGACGTGGCCCGTGGGCTCCGAGCCGAGCTTTTGCAGGGCGTGGCGGGCGGATTCGACCTCGCGCGCCATGCGCGCGCCGTGCTCGTACAGCACCGAGCCTTGCTGCGTCAGCTCCAGCCGCCGGGTGCTGCGGCGGATGAGCTGGGCGCCGAAGGCGCGTTCCAGTTTCTGCAGGTTGCGGCTGACGTGGGAACGGGTCACGCCGTGGCGCACCGCCGCTTCGCTCAAGGTGCCGGCGTCGACGATGGTGACGAACAGCTGTATCAGATTGAGGTCCAGCGCGGGCAGGGCGGGCATGCGCGGTCTTATTGTTGACTATCAGGAAACATAGTTTACGCAAAGCGCGGGATTGTCGCATGATGGCGCCGGTTGATATTCTGGACTCAACCAAACAGGAGACCAGGCCATGCCCCAAAAACCGCCCGGCGGGACGATCCCGCAAACCATGTTCCGCGCGGATCTGTTCCGCGGCGAGCGCGTCCTTGTCACCGGCGGCGGCACCGGCCTGGGCTATGCCATGGCCGAGCGCCTGGCGTCGCTGGGCGCGTCGCTGCACTTGTGGGGACGCCGCGCCGCGGTGCTGGAAGACGCGGCCGCGCGCCTGCGCGAGCGCTACGGCGCGCAGGTCCATGTCCAGGCGGTGGACATCCGCGATGCCGAGGCCGTGGACGCCGCAGTCGACGCCATCTGGACCGGGCATGGTCCGCTGACCGCCCTGATCAACAACGCCGCGGGCAACTTCATCAGCCCGACCGAGAAGCTCTCGCCGCGCGGCTTCAACGCCATCGCCGACACGGTGTTCCGCGGCACCTTCTACACCACCCAGGCCGTCGGCAAGCGCTGGATCGCGCAGGGCACGGGCGGCGCGGTGCTGTCCATCGTGGTGACCTGGGTCTGGACCGGTTCGCCCTTCGTGGTGCCCTCGGCCATGTCCAAGGCCGGCATAGACGCCATGACCAAGTCGCTGGCCATCGAATGGGGCCGCCATGGCATCCGCCTGAACGCCATTGCGCCGGGCGTGATCCCGACCGAAGGGGCCAGCGCGCGGCTGCGGCCGAAGGACACGGGCGCCGACGCCCAGACGCAGCAGAACCCGATGCGGCGGCTGGGCACCGGCCACGACATCGGCGAGCTGGCGGCGTTCCTGCTGAGTCCGGGCTACGACTGGATCAACGGCCAGACCATCGCGCTGGACGGCGGCGACTATCTGGCCAACGGCGCCTACTTCAAGCAGTACGCCGAATGGAGCGACGCGGACTGGGCCGCCGCGCGCCAGGCCATCGAAACGCGCACCGCGCAGGACAAGGCGCAGCGCAGCACGGGGGCGGCATGACAGGCAGCACGATCCACGCGGGCGGCGCACACCTGTCGGGCGCGGCGCTGGCCGCGCGCGGCGAACAGGTCGCCGCCGGCCTGGCGGCGCTGGGCGTGCGCGAAGGCGACGTGATCGCCGTGCTGTTGCGCAACGGCCTGCCCTATCTGGAGATCATCCTGGCCTGCAAGCGGCTGGGCTGCTATTACTGCCCGATCAATTGGCACTTCACCGGCGCCGAAGTGGCGTTCCTGGTCGAAGACAGCGGCGCCCGCCTGCTGATCGCCCATGCCGACCTGTGGCTGCCGCTGCGCGATGCGCTGCCCGTCGGTCTGCCCGTGCTGCTGGCCGGCGCCGGCGCGGCGCAGTCGGGGCAGGCGGATTACGACGCCTGGCGCGACCGCCAGCAGCCCTACGACGGTCCGCGCGTGGCGCCGCGCGGCCACATGGCCTATACCTCCGGCACCACCGGCCGGCCCAAGGGCGTGGTGCGCGCGCCGTTCCCGCTGGAACAGCTGGCGCGCCACCTGGAGCAGGTCGAAGCGGTGGTGGAGGCGGCCTACGGCCTGCGCCCCGGATCGCGCGCCTTGCTGCCCGCGCCGATCTACCACAGCGCGCCCAGCGTATACGCGCAGGTCGCCCTGCGGGTCTGCGAGACCTTTGTGCTGACCGACAGGTTCGACCCGGTGGAGGTCCTGCGCCTGATCGAGGCGCACCGCATCGATACGGTCTACCTGGTGCCCATCATGTACGTGCGTCTCTTGAAGCTGGACGCCGCCACGCGCGCCGCCCACGACCTGTCGTCGCTGCGCTTCGTGGCGTCGACCGGCGCACCCTGCGCGCCGGAAATCAAGCGCGCCATGATCGACTGGCTGGGCCCCGTCATCCATGAAACCTATGCCTCGAGCGAGGCAGGCATGGTCACGGTCATCGATTCTCACGAA
Source organism: Achromobacter sp. (assembly GCA_032153965.1). Lineage (GTDB taxonomy): Bacteria > Pseudomonadota > Gammaproteobacteria > Burkholderiales > Burkholderiaceae_B > Achromobacter. The sequence continues at coordinate 30,968 of JALDYL010000015.1, forward strand.
GCGCTCGCCCGACCCGGCAGCGCCGGCCGGCCCATCGGCGGCGCGCAGGTCAGGATCCATGCCGAAGACGGTTCGCCCTGCGCGGCTGGCCAGGTCGGGCGGATCCACGTGCGCCAGCCGGCCTACGCGGACTTCACCTATCGCAACAACCCGCAGGCCCGCGCCGACGTGGAAAAGGACGGGCTCATCGGCCTGGGCGACCTGGGCTATCTGGACGCGGACGGCTATCTCTACGTGTGCGACCGCGAATCGGACCTGGTTATCTCGGGCGGCGTGAACATCTATCCCGCCGAGATCGAACACCAGCTGATGCAGTACCCGGGCGTGGCGGATTGCGCGGTGTTCGGCGTGCCCGATGACGAATACGGAGAGCGGCTGATGGCGCTGGTGCAGCCCGCGGCGGGCGCCTCGCCCGAACCCGAGGCGCTGGCGCAATGGCTGGCGCAACGGATTGCGCGCTACAAGGTGCCGCGCGAACTGCAACTGCGGGCGCAACTACCGCGCGACGACAACGGCAAGATCGCCAAGCGCAGGCTGCGCGCCGAATTCTGGGCGGGCCGGCAGCGCCAGGTATAGCAGGGCGGCGCATCGCCGCGATAACAAGATTGGACAACACAGCTCGGGAGACAAGCATGGCATCTGGACTGAATCACAGGCTGCGCCGCATCGCGGCCGCGGCGATCTTCGCGCTTGCGGGGCCGTCAGCCGCGTTGGCGGCATACCCGGAAAAGCCCATCAAACTGGTCGTGCCCTACACGCCGGGCGGCGCGGCCGACCAACTGTCGCGGGTCTTGGCCGAAGGCCTGGCGCGCGATCTGGGGCAGCCGGTCGTGGTGGAGAACAAGCCGGGCGCCAACACCATGGTCGCCGCCACCTATGTGGCCCGCGCCGCGCCCGACGGCTATACGGTCTTTCTGTCCAGCAACGCCAGCATGGTGCTCAATCCCATGCTTTACCAGCGCATTGCCTACGACGCCGCGCGCGACTTCCGGCCGTTGACCATCGTCGCCGAACTGCCGCTGGTGCTGGTGGCAAGCAATGCCGTGCCCGCCGCCAATCTGGCCGAGTTCGTCACCTACGCCAAGGCGCGGCCCGGCAAGCTCAACTATGCTTCCGTGGGCATCGGCAGTCCGCTGCAGCTGGCGATCGAACTGTTGAAATCGCGCACCGGCATGGACCTGACGCACGTACCCTACAACGGCAGCGCGCCCGCCCTCACGTCGCTGATGGGCAACGATACGCAGTTGATGGCGGACGTGGTCAGCACCTCGCTGCCGCTGGTGCGGGAACACAAGCTCAAAGCGCTCGCCGTCACGACCAGCGAGCGGCTCGCGGTGCTGCCGGACGTGCCGACCGTTGCGGAGAGCGGCTTTCCGGGGTTCCGCGCCGCCACTTGGTTCGGCCTGGCCGTGCCCCGCGCCGTGCCGCAGGCCGATGCGCAGCGCTTGCAGGAGGCCATCGACAAGGTGTTGCGGGATCCGGCCTTGCGCGGCCGCTTCGAGCCGCTGGGCCTGGTGATCCAGGCGCCGCGCAGCCAGGCGCAGGTCGATGCCTATCTGCAGGAAGACCGCCAGCGTTGGGGCGCCGTGATCGAGGCCAACAAGATCAAGATGGATTGACGCGAAGCCGGACGATCCGTCCGGCCCAGTCTGGGGCGGGGCGCGGCCATCGCCGGCCGCCCGCGCCGTCAGGCCTTCTTGCCGCCGCCGCGGCGGGCCTTGCGCGTGATGTTGCGCCGCGACATCTCGGAATCCAGGATCAACCGGCCTTCGAGCTTGCCGTGCATGCGCTTGACCGAACGCATCGCGTCCTGCATGTGCTCGCTCATCAGATCGCGCACCTGTTCGACGTCGCGCTCGCGCGCCGCCGCCAGGATCTTGCGGTGAAAACCCGTGTTGGCGCCGCCGAAGCGCTGTTGCTCGGAGAGCGGCATCTCGTTGTCGAACACGGTCAGCTGCCGGATCATTTCGTTGGTCATCTCGCAGCTGAACCGCAGGAACGGATTGGGGCAGGCGGCCGCGAAAATGTCGTGGAAATTGATCTCTTCCTGGCGCTGCGCCAGCGGATCATCCACATGCTCGGCCGACGGATCGCAGCAGGCGATGTTCTCCTCCAGCGCGGCGAAATGCGCCTCCGTCAGGAAGGGCACGGCGCTGGCCGCAAGCTCGGGCTCCAGCAGCTTGCGCACCTGGTAGATGTCCTCGATCCGCACTTCCTTGAAGAACAGGTAGTTCTGCATCAGCTGGAAGGTGCGGTCCAGCGGCACCTCGACCACGGTGCCGCCGCCGCCCGGCCCGGTACTGACCTTCACCAGTCCCTGCACCTCCAGCGACTTGAGCGCTTCGCGCATGGTGCTCTTGCTGACCGAGAACATGCTTTGCAGCTCGCTCTCGCGCGGCAGCTTGTCGCCCGGCAACAGGTTCTTGGCCGTGATCAGCCGCTTGATCTCCTCGGCGACCAGGTCGCTGCGCTTGGGCGGACTCGACGCGCCCGCGGCTTGTAGGTCGTGACTGTTGAACGCCATTGCGTTGCTCCGTTGCTGCGTGGTTTGCGCGGGGCAGGGCCCGGGCTGTTTCGCGCGGACCCCGGGTTATACCTGATGCGCCTTCTATTGACAGATCCGGCTCGCCAAACTGATCATGATAATAATCCTATTTATCATGATAAATAGGATGGTAGTCGCAGTATAGGCATGAGTCGCCAGGACTTGCGAGTACGCCCACGCGGCGGCGGCCCTGGCACGGGAGCTTGGAGCAGACAGAGTCGGAATGGGGACGCGCATGGTGCGCGCTCGACATCGTCAATATGCCGCGGCGTTGCCAGCGGCAGCCAGGGAGAACCATCTTGAATCGCCGCAACCTGCTGAAAATGGCCGCGCTTGGCGCTGTGCCCGGATCACTATGGGCCGCCCGGTCCGCGCTGGCGCAAGCCGACGCCATCCAGTTCGGGTGTCCCGTGCCCATGTCGGGCGCCTTTGCCGCCAACGGCAAGTACGCCGACCTGGGCATGAAACTGGCGCTGGAGCAGTACGGCCGCGCGCTCGACCGGCCGCTGGCCTATACCGTGCTGGACACCGAAGGCAAGCCGGCCACGGCGGTGCGCAAGGTGCAGGAAACCTCGCAACAGAAGGGCGTCAAGTTCTTCGCCGGCGGCATCCTGTCCTCGGAAGCGCTGGCCATGGGCAAGGAAGTGGAGCGCGCCGGCGGCGTCTTCATCACCACCGCGGGCGCGGACGAGATCACCGGCAAGGACTGCAACCGGGCCACCTTCCGCTGGTCCGTGCCCACTTTCGGCGCCATCGAGCAGACCGTGCGCCCCTTGTTGGAAAAACTGCCCAACGCCAAGCGCTGGTACACCATCACGCCGCAATACGTGTTCGGCGACGGCCTGCTCAACGCGGCCAAGGCGATCTTCAAGGAAAAGGGCATCGAGCATGTGGGCAATAGCTACCACTCGCTGACCGAGAAGGAATTCAGCGGCTACCTCACCAACGCCATGGCCGCCAAGCCGGACGTGCTGCTGATCCTGAACTTCGGCTCGCAATCGTCGGATACGCTGCGCCAGGCGGTCAGCTTCGGCATGAAGCAGAACTGCACCATCCTGGTGGCCTGGGCCTCGGGCCTGGAGCAATTCGAGGGCCTGGGCGCGGACCTGTGCGAAGGCGTGTACTTCGGCGCGCAGTACTGGCACGGCATCGATTCGCCGCTGAACAAGGAACTGGTGCAGCTGTCCCGCGACAAGACGCGCGCCAATCCCAACTACAGCCTGGCGGGCTCCTACATCTGCACCCGCATCATGCTGGACGCCATCACCCGGGCCGGCAGCGCCGACCCGGCCAAGGTCATCGCCGTCATGGAGGGCATGGCCTACGAAGGCCTGACGGGCAAGGAGGAAATCCGCAAGGAAGACCACCAGGTCCTGAAGAACTACTACCTGCTCAAGGGCCGCGCCAAGAAAGACATGAAGGACAAGGACGACTACGCCGAGATCGTGCATAGCGGCCGCTCCTTCCTGCCGCCCGCGGAAACCGGCTGCAAGCTGTAGCGCGATCCTGAGGCGGGCTGCCGCGGGCGCTGCGCGTCCGCGGCGGCCGCGCGTCCCGCGGCCTTTCGTTTCCTCCACCGGGCATACCCATGAACGTCTATCTCCTCCAGATCATCAATGGGATCGGGGTAGGCATGCTGTACTTCCTTCTGGCAGTCGGCCTGTCCATCGTCTTCGGTCTGTTGCGCTTCGTGAACTTCGCCCATGGGGCGTTCTATCTGCTGGGCGCGTACTTCTGTTTCCAGGCCATCCAGTGGGGCCTGAATTTCTGGCTCGCGCTGGCCATCGTGCCGCTGCTGGTGGGCGCTGGCGCCTGGGTCGTCGAGAAAGTGCTGCTGCGCCACGTCTACGCGCAGGCGCACGAGTTCCACATCCTGATCACCGTCGGCCTGGCGCTGGTCTTGCAGGAACTGGTCATCGTGATCTGGGGGCCGATAGGCGACAACGTCGCCGCGCCCTCGGCGCTGCAAGGCGTGGTCATGTGGGGCAGCTTCATCTATCCCAAGTACCGCCTGTTCGTGATCGGCTTCACCGCGGTCTTCTCGCTGCTGCTCTGGTACGTGCTGGAAGGCACGCGGCTGGGCAGCGCGGTGCGGGCCGGCAGCGAATCCACCGAGATGGTGTCCATGCTGGGCATCAACGTGTTCCGCATGTTCAGCCTGGTGTTCGCGCTGGGCGCGGCGACCGCGGCCCTGGCCGGCGTGCTGGCCGCGCCCATACGCGGCGTCGAACCCTTCATGGGCATCGAGGCCCTGGGCATCGCCTTCGTCATCGTGGTGGTGGGCGGCATGGGCAGCTTCTTCGGCGCGCTGGTCGGCGGCCTGCTTATCGGCGTGGTGCAGAGCGTGATGAGCACGTTGTGGCCAGAAGGCGCGCGGCTGATGATCTATGTGGCGATGGCGGCGGTGCTGCTGCTGCGTCCCCACGGCCTGATGGGGAGAGGATGATGACGCGCTTGAAATCTCATGCCCAATTGCTGCTGGCGCTGGCCGTGGTGCTGTTGTTGCCGCTGTGCATGCGGTCGGGCTCGCTGGCCACGGAAGTGCTGATCTATGCGTTGGCGGTGCTGGGCTGCAACCTGCTGCTGGGGTTCACCGGTTTGCTGTCGTTCGGCCAGGGCATCTTCTTCGGCCTGGGCAGCTATGCGGTCGGCATCCTGCTGACGCGCACCGGCCTGCCCATGCCGCTGGCGCTGCTGGCCGCGATGGCGGTGGGCGCGCTGGGGGCGACGCTGGTGGGTTGGTTCGCGATCCGCCAGCGCGGCACCTACTTCGTGATGCTGACGCTGGCCTTTGCGCAGATGTTCTACTTCCTGGCATACAGCCTGCCTGACCTGACCGGGGGCGACAACGGCCTGCTGGACGTGCCGCGTCCGGCGCTGTCGGTGGCGGGCCTGCAGCTCATGCCGCTGGCTTCGCCCTGGCAGTTCTATACCTTCGTGGCGCTGTGCTTCCTGGCGATTTTCTGGCTGCTGCTGCGCGTGACCAACTCGGTGTTCGGCCGCACCTTGCTCGCCATCCGCGACAACGAGGCGCGCGCCATGGCGGTGGGCTACAACGTGCGCCTCTTCAAGTTGGCGGCTTTCGCCATCTCCGGCGCCGTCACCGCGCTGGCGGGGGCCTTCCTGGCGATGATGACCGGCATCGCGCCGCTGTCCAGCATCGAATACCACAGCAGCGAGATGATCTTGGTCATGACGGTCATCGGCGGCACCGGCAACCTGTTCGCCTCGGTGCTGGGCGCCGCCTTCTACGTGCTGTTCGCGGACTGGCTATCCACCTTGTGGCCGCGCTGGCTGATGCTGCTGGGTTTCCTGTTGATCGCGGTCAGCCTGTTCATGCAGAAGGGCTTGTGGGGGCTGGGAGTACGCATCTGGCTGGCGCTGCGACGCAAGCCTGCCGGCGCCGAGCCGGCCGCCAAGGAGGGACGCGCATGAGTCCGCAAAATTCCGCGCCGCTGCTGCAGGCCAAGGGCATCGTCAAGCGCTTCGGCAAGTTCGTGGCCCTGCATGGGGTGGATCTGCAGGTGCAGCCTCGCACCGTCCACTCCGTGATCGGCCCGAATGGCGCCGGCAAGACCACGCTGTTCCATACGCTGACCGGCACCTTGCGCGCCAGCGAAGGCAGCATCGTGTTCGACGGCCAGGACGTGACGCAGGAGGCCGATTATCAACGGGTGCAGCGCGGCATCGCGCGTTCCTTCCAGGTCACCAGCCTGTTCGCCAATCTGTCGGTGCAGGAGAACCTGAGGCTGGCGGCGCAGGGCGCGCATCGCGCCGGCGCCTTCGACTGCTGGCATCCGCCCACGGGCCCGCGGGCCCAGCGCGAGGTCGTAGACGCGGCGCTGGAACGCCTGGGCCTGTCCCGGCTGGCCCAGGTGGCGGCGGGCGCGCTGTCGCACGGCCAGCAGCGGCGCCTGGAAGTGGGCATGGCGCTGGCCGCCAGGCCGCGCGCCATTTTCCTGGACGAACCCACCTCCGGCATGGGGGTGGACGACCTGGATGAGATGAAGCGGCTGATCCGCAGCCTGCGCGACGACCACACGGTGGTGCTGATCGAGCACAACATGAACATCGTGATGGACATCTCTGACACCATTACGGTGATGCAGCAGGGCCGCGTGCTGGTCGAAGGCACGCCCCAGGCGATCCGCAGCGACGAGCGGGTGCGCGCCGCATACCTGGGCAATATGATCACGGGAGGCCGGGCATGATGCTGCATGTCGACGCCATACACAGCTACTACGGCAAGAGCCATATCCTGCAGGGCGTGTCGCTCGAGCTGCCGCAAGGCGAGGTGATCACGCTGCTCGGGCGCAACGGCGCGGGCAAGTCGACCACGCTCAAGACCATCGCAGGCGTGATCGCGCCCAAGGGCGGCGCGGTGCGCTACGGCGGACGCGACATCGCCGGACTGCCGGCGCACAAGATCGCGTCCATGGGCATCTGCCTGGTGCCCGAGCACCGCGGCATCTTCAAGCTGCTGACGGTCGAGGAAAACCTGAAGCTGGGCATGCGCCGCGATTCGCCCTGGCAGCTGGAAGACGTATACCGCATCTTTCCCCGCCTGAAGGAACGGCGCAGGAACGGTGGCGGCCAGTTGTCCGGCGGCGAACAGCAGATGCTGGCCATCGGGCGCGCGCTCATGAACCATCCGCGCGTGCTGATGCTGGACGAGCCGGTCGAAGGGCTGGCGCCGGTGATCGTCGAGGAGATCGTGGCGCAGATCAAGTCCATCAAGCAGGCGGGCGTCACCATCCTGCTGGTGGAGCAGAACCTGGAAGTCTGCACCCAGCTGGCCGACCGCCATTTCATCATCGAACAGGGATCCATCGTCTACGCAGGCAGCAACGCGGCCTTCATGGCGGACGAAAACGTGAAGGACCGATACCTGGGCGTGGGCGTCTAGGGACCGCCTGCGCCGCGCAACGTGAAGCAAGGGAACACCATGGAAATGAACACATTGGAGGCCGTCAGCGGCATCCGCATCGACGGCAGTCGTCTTTGGAACTCGTTGATGGAGCTGGCCCGCATCGGCGCCACCGACAAGGGCGGGGTGTGCCGGCTGGCGCTGAGCGACCTGGACCGGCAGGGCCGCGACCTGGTCTGCGCCTGGGCCCGCGAGCTGGGCTGCAGCGTGCGCGTGGACGCCATCGGCAATATCTTCATGCGCCGCCCCGGCCTGCGCGATGAGCTGCCCGCCGTGATGACCGGCAGCCATATCGACACCCAACCCACCGGCGGAAAATTCGACGGCAACTACGGCGTGCTCGCCGGGATCGAGGTTCTGCGCACCCTGCATGAACGCGGCATCGCCACCGAGGCGCCGCTGGAAGTGGTGGTGTGGACCAACGAAGAAGGCTCGCGCTTCGTGCCGGTGATGATGGGCTCGGGCGTGTACGCCGGCGCCTTTACGCTGGAGCATGCGTTGGCGGCGCGGGACCGCGACGGCGTCAGCGTGGACCAGGCGCTGCGCGCCATCGGTTACGCGGGTCCGGAGCCTGCCCGGCCGGGAGCTGTCGGCGCCTACTTCGAGGCGCACATCGAACAAGGCCCCATCCTGGAGGACCGCGGCATCACCATCGGCGCGGTGCAGGGCGCCCTGGGCCAGCGCTGGTACGACGTGGCCATCACTGGCCAGGAAGCGCATGCCGGGCCCACGCCCATGGAACTGCGCCGCGATGCCTTGCTGACCGCGTCCAGGCTGGTGCTGGAGGTCAACCGGATCGCGCTGGAGCATGCGCCGCATGGCCGCGGCACGGTGGGCTGCATCGACAGCTTCCCGAACTCGCGCAACGTCATCCCGGGCCGCGTGGCGCTGACCGTGGACTTGCGCGCCGCCGACGACGCCACGCTGGACAGCATGGCTGCGGCGTTCGCCCGCGCCTGCGAGGAACTGGCCGAGCCGGGCCGCTTCCAGGTCGAAAGCAAGGAGGTCGTATATTTCCCGCCGCAGCCCTTCGAGCCCCGGCTGGTGCAGGCGATCCGCGACGGCGCGGGCACGCTGGGCCTGGATTCGCTGGATGTGATCAGTGGCGCGGGCCATGACGCGGTCTACATGGCGCGGGTGGCGCCCACCGCCATGATCTTCGTGCCGTGCAAGGATGGCATCAGCCACAACGAGATCGAGGACGCGCAGCCCGAGCACCTGGAGGCGGGCTGCAATGTGCTGCTGCACGCCATGCTGCGCTGCTGCGGACGCATCCAGCTTGCCGACGGGGGCGCGCAATGAAGGCGCTGATCGCAAGGCTGAACCACGAAACCAACACCTTCTCGCCAGTGCCGACACCCTTGTCGGCCTTTGGCAACGGCGGTCCCGCCTACGATGCGGCGGCCTACGAAGAGAACAAGGGCAAGCGCACCGCAATGTCGGCATTCATAGACCTGGCCGAAGCGCGCGGCGCCGAGCTGGTCACGCCGGTTTCGGCCACCGCCTATCCCAGCGGCCGCGTCGACGGCCAGGCCTATGCGGAACTCTGCGAGCGCATCGTGGCCGCCGCGCCGGGCTGCGACGTCATTCTGCTGGACCTGCATGGCGCCATGGCGGTGGAGACCACCGACGACGGCGAGGGCGACCTGCTCGAACGCTTGCGCGCCGCTGCTCCCGGCGCGCCGATCGCGGTGGCGCTGGACCTGCACGGCAACGTCACGCAGAAGATGATGGACAACGCCGACGTCATCATCAGCTTCAAGACCTATCCCCATATCGACATGTACGAAACCGGCGAGCACGCCGGCAGGCTGCTGTTCGCCGGCATCGACGGCCTGTGCAAGCCGGTCATGGCGTGGCGCCGGTTGCCGCTGGTGTCGCATTCCCTGCGCAGCAACACGGCCGAAGGCGCCATGCGCGCCGCCGTTGTAGCGGCGCGCCAGGCAGAGGCGGCGGGAGCGCTGGGCGTGTCGGTGCTGGCGGGCTTCGGCCTGGCCGACATCCCGCATCCCTGTGTCAGCGTGGTGGCGGTGGCCGACGGCGACCGCGCCGAGGCGGAGCGCGTGGCGGGCGAGATCGCCGCGCTGATCTGGGAACAGCGCGACGGCTTCTTCTACGACAGCGAGCCGCTGGCCGAGTCGCTGGCGCGCGCCCTGGTCCTGGCCAAGGGCGCAAGCAAGCCGGTGCTGCTGCTGGACCACGGCGACAACTGCATGAGCGGCGGCACCTGCGACACCCTGGACGTGCTGATGGCAGCGCTGGACGCCGGCCTCGAAGGGATCCAGGCCGGGCTTTACTGCGATCCGGAGGCGGTGGCCGAATTGACCCGCGCCGGTATCGGCGCCACGGTGGAGCTGCCGGTGGGCAACAAGCGCGCCATCGATGAGATCGGCCGGGATGCGCGGCCCGTCACGCTGCGCGGCACCGTGCGCGCCCTGAGCAACGGCGAGTACGTGATCAGCGGCCCGACCTATACCGGCCAACTGGCCTGCATGGGCCGCAGCGCGGTGCTGGACATAGGCGCCGCGCAATTGGTGCTGACGGAGCAGACCCACGAACCGTGGGACCTGGGCGTGTTCCAAAGCCTGGGCCTGGATCCGTCCCGCGCCCGCTACGTGCTGGTGAAGTCGCGCATGTACTGCCGGCCGGTGTTCGTGCCGATCTCCCAGGCGCTGGTCGAATGCGACAGCCCTGGCGTGACCAGCTCCGACTGGTCGCTGTTCGAATTCCGCAGGCGCGCGCGCCCGCTGTACCCGCTGGAACCCATGGCCGCGGGCGACTACGATCCTCGCGCAGGCGGCCGATAAGCCGGCCGGAAAGAGGGGGGGCGCCACGCGCGGCAGCTGTGGCGCCCGGGCAACGGACATTTTCAAACAAAAAGTAACATAAATGAGAATGATTCCGTTTGCCGTAGAATGGGATGCTCAGTGATTCCAGCCCCCTTTGGTGCAGCCGGCCCGGCAAGGCCCTGGCCTTCCGGCACATCCCAGACGCATCCGTAGTTCTCCAGTGCGCGCGTGACCCCATCGGGATTTTTATTTCTGCCTGCGAACTTCCCGACATGAAAATCCGAACTCTTGCCTGCATGGCCGCTGCGCTGCCGTGCTATCTCCCCGTTGTCCAAGCCCAATCCGCGTCCGATCAGGCCGGTTCCGTCGTTTCCATGGACGCCATCAAGGTCGAGGCCAGCGCCGATGCCTCGGCCGGCGGCCTGGCCGAACCCTTTGCCGGCGGGCAGGTTGCGCGCGGCGGCCGCATCGGCCTGTTCGGCACTCAAGACATCATGGACACGCCGTTCAGCATCACCAGCTACACCAATGAACTGATCCAGGACCGGCAGGCCCGCAGCGTGGGCGACGTGCTGCAGAACGATTCCGGCGTGCGCGTGGCGCGCGGCTTCGGCAACTTCCAGGAGTCGTACTTCATCCGCGGCTTCATCCTGGGTTCGGACGACGTGGCCTACAACGGCCTCTACAGCCTGCTGCCGCGCCAGTACATCGCCACCGAGCTGTTCGAGCGCGTGGAAGTCCTGCGCGGCGCTTCGACCTTCCTGACGGGCGCCTCGCCCGGCGGCGGCGGCATCGGCGGGGTGATCAACCTGGTGCCCAAGCGCGCGCCGAACGAACCGCTGACCCGCGTTACCACTGGCGTGTCCAGCGGCGGGCAGTTCCAACTGTCCACCGACATCGCCCGCCGCTTCGGCCCCGGCGACAGCACCGGCATCCGCTTGAACGCCGCGCAGCGCAGCGGCGACACCGGCATCGACGATGAACACTCGCGCACCAGCCTGGTCTCGCTGGGCCTGGACTGGCGTTCGGCCGACACCCGCCTGTCCGCGGACATCGGCTGGCAGGAAAACAAGCTCAAGCGCGCGCGTCCCAACGTGACGCTGGGCGCCGGCGTCACCAAAGTGCCGGACGCGCCCGACGCCAGCTCCAACTATGCGCAGCCGTGGTCGTATTCGAATGAGCGCGATGTCTTCGGCACCGTGCGCGGCGAACATGATTTCAGCGACAAGCTGACCGCCTATGCGGCGTTTGGCATGCGCCGCAGCGACGAAGCGAATTCGCTGGGCAACGTCACGCTGACCAACGGCAGCACGGGCGCGGGCACCTTCTACCGCTTCGACAACACCCGCGAAGACAGCGTGAATACGGGCGAACTGGGCCTGCGGGGCAAAGTGCGCACCGGCCCGGTGGGCCACGAGTTCGTCGTGTCGGCATCCTTCTTCGACCTGAAGAAGAAGAACGCCTATGTGATGGACTGGCAGAACACCTATCCCACCAACATCTACAACCCGATTTCGTATGACAAGCCGCCGTTCAGCGCCACCGCGCTGCGCGGCAACGACCTGGACGATCCGGCGCTGCAGGGCCGCACCCGCCTGAGCAGCTACGCCATCGGCGACACGCTGTCGTTCCTGGACGACAAGGTGCTGCTCACGGCCGGCATCCGCCATCAGCGCCTGTCGCAACGCGACTACGCCTACAACACCGGCAAGGAAAACGGCGCCTACGACGCCAGCCACAATTCGCCCGCCGCGGGCCTTGTCGTCAAGGTCGCGCCCAGCGTTTCGCTGTATGCGAATTACATCGAGGCGCTGGTCGCGGGGCCCACCGCTCCGGCCAATGCCGGCGGCAAGCCGGTGCCCAACGCCGGCCAGAGCCTGCCGCCGTTTGTCTCCAAGCAGAAGGAAATCGGCGCGAAGTACGAGGGAGATGGCCTGGGGGCCGGACTGGCCTTGTTCTCCACCGACAAGCCGCGCGCCATGTACAACGCCAGCAACGAGCTGACGACCTCGGGTAAGGACCGCCACCAGGGCGTGGAACTCACGATGTACGGCGAACCCATCAAGAGCGTGCGCCTCTTGGGCGGCCTGACCTGGCTGGACGCCAAGCAGATCGCCACCGGCAACCCGTCCACCGACGGCAACCGCGTCATTGGCGTGCCGCGCTTCCAGGCCAACATGGGCGTGGAATGGGACATCCCCGGCGTGCCGGGTCTGGCGGTGGACGGCCGCGTGGTCTATACCGGCTCGTCCTATGCTGACGACGCCAATACGCTCAAGGTGCCGGGCTGGACCCGCTTCGATGCGGGTCTGCGCTACATGATGGATGTGGACGGCCACGTCGTGACCCTGCGCGCCCGCGTGGACAACATCGCCAACCGCAACTACTGGTCCTCGGTGGGCGGCTATCCGGGCAACGGCTACCTGGTGCTGGGCGGGCCGCGCACCTTCCTGCTCAGCGCGAGCATGGACTTCTAAGGCCGGGCGGCGTTCACCAGAACCAGCCGCCGCGCGTCAGATCCGCCTCGCAGCCCTTGTACTGCGAGGCGAACTTCTGGGCCCGCGCCTGCACCTTCTGCGATACGGTCTTGAGCCAGGCCTTGCGGTCATAGCTGCGGTTGCGGTAGCCGGTCCAGCCTTCGTGGTAGTTCAGGTACTGGCCGTAGGCATCCGACTTGGACACGCCATTGATGCGCTGGGTCTTGTTCATGTACCAGCCCATGAAATCCAGCGCGTCGGCGAAGTCGTCGCGGCTGGAGCCCCAGCCTCCCGCGTCCTTTTTGTAGTCGTCCCAGGTTTCGTCCTTGACCTGGGCGTAGCCGTAGGCGGAGCTGACGCGGCCCCAGGGGATGAAGCCCAGGAAGTAATAGCGCGGCGGCACGGCGTCATGCTTGAAGGAAGACTCCTGGTACATCATGGCCATGGGCACCGGCACGGGCGCACCCCATTTCTTCTGCACCTTCAGGGCGGCATCGTGCCAGTCCGGCTTTTCGCGAAAGATGGCGCAGATGTTCTCGGGATTCGAGGGCGGCGCGGTGGCGCAGCCGGCAAGCGCCAGCAGTAGCAGCGGCGGCAGCAAAAGCCGGGTCATTGGCGGTCTTTCCTCCGGAGATCGGGGCTGGGATGGGGCGGATGTCACAAGACACCGCGATTGTATGAAAACGTATCGCCCAAAAAGTTCCGCCCCTGAATTCTCCGACCTGTGCCGCACGCGCCAGGCAAAAAAAACGGCCCCGGATTGTTCCGGGGCCGTTTTGCAGGCGATGCAGCCAGGCTGCGCTGCCCGTGATGCTTAGACTTCGATGACGTCAGCGACGTCCTTGTAGTCCGGGATCTTGTCGAAGTTCAGGTACTGATAGATCTGGTCGCCGCTCTTGTTGATGACGCCCATGTCGGCCATGTACTCGTCCTTGGTCGGGATGCGGCCCAGCTTCGAGCAGATGGCGGCCAGTTCGGCCGAACCCAGGTACACGTTGGTGTTCTTGCCCAGGCGGTTCGGGAAGTTGCGGGTGCTGGTCGACATGACGGTCGCGCCTTCGCGCACCTGCGCCTGGTTGCCCATGCACAGCGAGCAGCCCGGCATTTCCGTGCGGGCGCCGGCGGTGCCGAACACGCCGTAGTGGCCTTCCTCGGTCAGTTGCGTGGCGTCCATCTTGGTCGGCGGGGCGACCCACAGCTTGACCGGGATGTCGCGCTTGCCTTCCAGCAGCTTGGAGGCTGCGCGGAAGTGGCCGATGTTGGTCATGCAGCTGCCGATGAACACTTCGTCGATCTTGGCGCCGGCGACTTCCGACAGCGTCTTGACGTCGTCCGGGTCGTTCGGGCAGGCCACGATGGGCTCGTGCACGTCGGCCAGGTCGATTTCGATCACGGCGGCGTATTCGGCGTCGGCGTCCGGCTCCAGCAGCTTGGGATCGGCCAGCCAGGCTTCCATGGCCTTGATGCGGCGGCCCAGCGTGCGCTCGTCTTCGTAGCCATTGGCGATCATCCACTTCAGCATCACGATGTTGCTGTTGATGTATTCGATGATCGGTTCTTTGTTCAGGCGCACCGAGCAGCCGGCGGCCGAACGTTCGGCGGAAGCGTCCGACAGTTCAAAGGCTTGTTCGACCTTCAGGTCGGGCAGGCCTTCGATTTCCAGGATGCGGCCGGAGAAGATGTTCTTCTTGCCTTGCTTGGCAACCGTCAGCAGGCCTTGCTTGATGGCGTACAGCGGGATCGCGTTGACCAGGTCGCGCAGGGTCACGCCGGGCTGCAGCTTGCCCTTGAAGCGGACCAGCACCGATTCCGGCATGTCCAGCGGCATCACGCCGGTGGCGGCGGCAAAGGCGACCAGGCCCGAGCCGGCCGGGAACGAGATGCCGATGGGGAAGCGGGTGTGCGAGTCGCCGCCGGTGCCGACGGTGTCGGGCAGCAGCATGCGGTTGAGCCACGAGTGGATCACGCCGTCGCCGGGGCGCAGCGAGACGCCGCCGCGGGTGCTGATGAATTCCGGCAGCGTGTGGTGCGTCTTGACGTCCACGGGCTTCGGGTAGGCGGCGGTGTGGCAGAACGACTGCATCACCAGGTCGGCCGAGAAGCCCAGGCAGGCCAGGTCCTTCAGTTCGTCACGGGTCATGGGGCCGGTGGTGTCCTGGCTGCCGACCGAGGTCATCTTCGGTTCGCAGTAGGTGCCCGGGCGGATGCCCTTGCCTTCCGGCATGCCGCAGGCGCGGCCGACCATCTTCTGGGCCAGGGTGTAGCCCTTGCCGGTATCGGCCGGGTCCTTCGGCAGGCGGAACAGCGTCGAGGCCGGCAGGCCCAGCGCTTCGCGCGCCTTGGCGGTCAGGCCGCGGCCGATGATCAGCGGAATGCGGCCGCCGGCGCGCACTTCGTCGAACAGCACGTCGGACTTGACTTCGAATTCGGCGATGACTTCGCCGTTCTTCAGGGCCTTCCCGTCATAGGGGCGCAGTTCGACCACGTCGCCCATTTCCATCTTGGAAACGTCGAGTTCGATCGGCAGGGCGCCGGCGTCTTCCATGGTGTTGTAGAAGATCGGGGCGATCTTGTTGCCCAGGCACACGCCGCCGAAACGCTTGTTCGGCACGAAGGGGATGTCTTCGCCGGTGAACCACAGCACCGAGTTGGTGGCCGACTTGCGCGACGAACCCGTGCCGACCACGTCGCCCACGTAGGCGACCAGGTGGCCCTTTTCCTTCAGGGATTCGATGAACTTGACCGGGCCGCGCTTGCCGTCTTCTTCCGGTTCGAACGCGGCGCCGTCGCGCTTGTTCTTCAGCATCGCCAGGGCGTGCATCGGGATGTCGGGGCGGGTGGTGGCGTCGGGCGCGGGCGACAGGTCGTCGGTGTTGGTTTCGCCAGGCACCTTGAAGACGGTGATGGTCAGGCTTTGCGGCAGTTCCGGACGGCTGGTGAACCATTCGGCGTCGGCCCAGCTTTGCAGCACGGACTTGGCGTTGGCGTTGCCGCGGTCGGCTTTTTCCTTCACGTCGTGGAAGGCGTCGAACATCAACAGGGTCTTCTTCAGCGCATCGGCGGCGATGGTGCCGATTTCCGCGTCGTCCAGCAGTTCGACCAGCGGGCCAATGTTGTAGCCGCCGAGCATCGTGCCCAGCAGTTCCGTCGCCTTGGCACGGCTGATCAGCGCACAAGCTTCCTTGCCCAGCGCCACGGCGGCCAGGTAGGACGCCTTCACCTTGGCGGCATCGTCCACGCCGGCCGGCACACGGTGGGTCAGCAGTTCGACCAGGTTCTGCTCCTCGCCAGCGGGCGGGTTCTTCAGCAGTTCGATCAGTTCAGCGGTTTGTTTGGCCGTAAGGGGCAGCGGGGGGATCCCCAGAGCCGCGCGTTCGGCAACGTGTTGGCGGTAGTTATCCAGCATGTGAGGCCTGCTCAAAGTCGGGTTGGAAGAAGGGTTGTTCGCCGAATTGTAGAGGGAACAGGGGGACGCAAGCAAATGTCTTATATCTTATATAAGACTTGTGCCCATAGCTGTTGCTTAAGGGCGACGCGGGACGGCGCGTCCTGGGGACGATGCAGGAAGGGAAAGCCCGGCAGGGGGGGCGGCCGGGCGTGTCGGGCGGCGGCGGCCTAGCGCGGTCCGGCGTCGTAGACCACGCCGACTCGGGCGAAGTTGCCGCCGTACTGCTTGACGTTGACCTGGAACGGCGCGCTTTCGTCCGGCTTGAGCTTGGGCAGCCGCAATTCCTCGAAAACCGCGCCGGTCAGCTTGTCCTGGGCGTCGTACAGGCTGATCCAGGCCTTGACGTTCTCGACCTCGGCCTGGCTGTCGTTGCGCACGCGCCCGTGCACGGTCACGTACTTGTAGCGGAAGCGGTGGGTGAAGTTCAGGGTGCCGGTGCCGACCTGGGCTTCGGTGTTCTCGATCGTGATCGCCAGCTTGGGGCGGGGGCCGGGCAGGGCGGCGCGCTTGGCGGGCAGCCAGTCGGTCTTGACCTCGGTGTAGCGGTCGACGCGGCCGGTCAGTGCCACCGGCACCCGTTCGCCGGGGTACAGGCGCGCCGGCAGGCTCCAGCTCTGGCGCAGGTCCAGCCGGTTGGAACCGTCGAACACCGCGATGTTGGCTTTCGGCGACAGGGCGACGTATTGGTCGCTGGTGTTGATCAGTTCGGCGTACAGGACCGGGCGCTCGATCTCGTCGAGCAGACGGCGCGGCGCGGACAGCTTGAGCGCGCCGGCGTCGAACAGGGCGAAGTCCGGATCCAGCAGTTCCGCGGTCGTCAGGCGCACGTGTTCGATCACCCGCGGGTCAGCCGGACTGACGCGCACGATGCGGCTGGCGGGCGCTTCCGCCTTGGACGCGGCGGACGCGGCGGTGTGGGTCTCGCTTTGCACCATGTAGTCGTAGGAGGCGACCCGGCCCTCGGCCAGCATCTCGCTGCGCACGTCGAAGGAGGTCAGCGCGTTCTGCGCCAGCGGGCTGGCGGCGCCGTAGCCGTTGCCGGTGCCGATCAGCTTGCCGTCCTCGCCGTACAGCATCACCGTGATCTGGCTGCTGTTGGCCTCGTTGGCGCCGTTGTTCTTCAAGAGGCCGACCAGGCGGTAGGCGCCATCGTTGCGCACCAGCTGCACCTTGCTGGCGGCCACGTCGTTGTTCCTGTCGCGCGCCAGCGTCGGCTGCGAGACCTGCAGCGTATAGCGGCTGTAGGCCTGGCTGGGCGTGGATATCGTGACGGGCGTGTATTCGCCCGGCTGCAGCGAGCGCGCCGGCGCCGAGCCGGAATTCGACGGCAGCGACAGTTCGCCCTGGAAGAACGAAGCCGTGACGCGCGGCACTTCGATCTTCTTGCCGGTCTCGTTGCGCATGATCATGACCAGCTGCGTGCGGTCGCGGACCCGGATTTCCTGCACGTCCGTCAGCTTGACCAGCGAGGCGTCGATGGGAGGGGGCGCCGGCGGCTGCCGCGTGACGACCGGCTTGGAACCGAGCATGGAGGCGACCAGCGGAACCACGAACACGGCGGCGACTGCGACCGCGATCGCTGCGATGGCGCGCGGACCGAGCTGCGGCTTGGGCGCCGGCTGCTGCATCCCGCGCAGGATTTTCTCCAGCCTTTGCGCGACGTTGTCTTCGACCAGCGTGACCGCGTGGCAATGGCTGCAGCGGTATTCGTTGGTGTCCAGCTTGGTGAATTGGGCGCTGCCGCAGGTCGAGCAGGTCAGCGTTACCGTATTGATCGTGGTCTGTTTGGGCGTCATTCTCGCAGCCGTGCACGCCGGATCCAGACGGCGCGGCGGATGGCGCGGCGGGAGCAAGGCGCAAGGGATTTACAGGGCGGCAAGGATAGCGGTAGGGGGTGGGAGGCATGGTTCACGAGCGCATCCATTTGTGACTAAATGTGTTTTGGAGCTTGCCGGTGCTATCATCGCCGGCGAAAAAAACAGATCCGCAATCCCTTACGCTGTTCCCCGTCGATCCGCTCCCGCGCCGCGCAACGCGCCGCTCCGGGCAGAGCCGAGGCAGGTCAGGCTCTACCCACTAGCATGAGCATTTCCCAATATTTGCTGTTCCTCGCCTGCGTGGCGCTCGCCACCTATGCGCAGACCATGACGGGCTTCGCCTTCGGGCTGGTGCTGCTGGGCTTGTCAGGCGTGTTCCAGCTGGCTTCGGTGTCCGAGGTCGCCAACGTGGTCAGCGTGCTGTCGCTGGTGAACGCGGCCGTGACGCTGGCGCGCGCCAAGCCCCAGGTGAACTGGTCGCTTATGCGGCCCGCCATGGCCAGCAGTCTGGTCGGGGTGGGGGCGGGCGTGACCGCGCTGGCTTGGATCAGCGGTTCCATGGGCGTGTTGCTGCAGCTGCTTCTGGGCTGCACCATCCTGGGCTGCGCGGTGTTGCTGATTGCCCGCGCGCAGCCGTTGGCGCGCGTGTCCTCGCGCGGTTCGTTCGTGTTCTTCGGGGCGATTTCGGGCGTGCTGGGCGGATTGTTTTCCAGCGCCGGGCCGCCCATGGTCTATCACCTGTACCGCCAACCCCTGCCGCTGGCCGCCATCCGCAACAGCCTGCTCATCCTGTTCTCGCTCAATGCGGTCGTGCGCCTGGCGCTCGTGACCGGGCAGGGGGCCTTCATGGCCTCGTCGTTCTGGCTGAGCATGTTGGCGCTGCCGGTTGTGATCGGCGTCACCTGGGTGGCGCGCCGCTACAGCACGGCTGGCTCGATGAAGACCGTCAAGCGCATGGTGTTCGTGCTGCTGCTGGCGGCCGGCATGGGCTTGATCGTGCCGGCATTCAGGACGCTCGCGGCCGGCTAGCCGCGAGTCCGTGGCATGGGCGATGCGGCGTCAGCCGCGTTCGCCGGTGATGTAGCGTTCGAGTTCGTGGATGATGAACTTCTGTTCGCTCATGACGTCCTTGACCAGGTCGCCGATGGAGAGCAGGCCGATCAGTTTGCCGTCTTCGATGACAGGCAGATGACGGAAGTGGCGTTCCGTCATCATCGCCATGCAGTGCTCGCGAGTATCCGCGCGGCCGACGTAATAGACGGAATCGGTCATGATGTCCCGCACTTTCGTGGTGCGCGAGGAGCGGTCCTGCAACACGATCTTGCGGGCGTAATCGCGCTCGGTCAGCATGCCCAGCACTTCTTCGCCCTGGACCACCACCACGGCGCCGATGCTGCGTTCCGCCATGATCCTGACGGCTTCGAACACCGAGGCGTCGGGCGAAACCGTCACGACGGAATGATTGGCTTTTTCCCTGAGTATCTCAGCAACTGTCTTCACGATGCGCTCCCGGATCGCTGGTGAGGATAAAACCCATGCTCCATCCTAAGCCTGGCGGCGGTGTTGCCGCAAGCGCGGCGCTTATTTCGCTGCTTTGTCGCGGAACGCCTGGCTGGCCATTTCGCGCAGGTTGCGCGTGGCGCTGCGCTCGGTGGCAGGATTCCACGCCAGCGAAATGCCGATCGTTGCATCGGCGGGAAAATCGCTCAGCGTCTTGTAGACGACGTTGGTGCCCGGAAGGCGCCGGCCGCCGGCCGGCACCAGCGCCACGCCCAGGCCGCTTTCCACCAGGCTGAGCAGCGTCTGCACCTGCACCGCTTCCTGCGTGATGCGGGGCGTGAAGCCGCGCAGCTGGCAGGCGTTGATGGCGGCCATGCGCAGGCCGGCGGCCTCGGTGGCGGTGTACATGATGAAGGGCTCGTCGGCCAGGTCCGCCAGGCGGATGCGGCCGCGCCGCGCCAGCGGATGCGTCTTGGGCACGGCCAGCGCGAAGTTCTCGGTCGTGAGCGGCGCCAGCCGCACGTTCGACCCCATCGCCACCGGCACGCGCACGATGCCGATCTCCAGCGTGTCTTCTTCCAGTTCCTGCATGATGCGTATCGAGGTGGCTTCGCGCAGCACCACGGTGACGCCGGGATAGCGCTGCCGGAACGGCGGCAGGATGCGCGGCAGCACGCCGTGCGTGGCCGAGCCCACGAAGCCGATGCGCACGGTGCCGCCTTCGCCCGCGGCGCCGGCGCGCGCCGCCTGGCGGAACTGCTCGGCGTGGAACAGGGCGCGACGGGCCTCGTCCAGCGCCGCCAGGCCCGCTTCGGTGAGCTTCACGCCCTGGCGCCCGCGCAGGAACAGCGGCACGCCCACCATCTCTTCGAGCTTGCGGATCGATACCGACAGGGGCGGTTGCGACATGTGCAGCTTTTCGGCCGCGCGGTGGAAATTCAGCGTTTCGGCCAGGACCAGGAACTGCTGCAGATGACGGAAATCCATGAGGGCGCTCCGGATGGCGTTAGGCGGGCATGATATGGCTTTCGTATCGATCCAGGTATTGGTGCTATCCCTTCGCTATCGGGCCGCCGCGCCATGGGCATGCCGCGCAAGTCCCGGGGACGAGGCGGCGGCGGTATGATGGAACGCATTACAAGGAGGAAACACCATGAATGAAGTCATCGTCGCTTCCGCAGTCCGTACCGCCATCGGCGATTTCGGAGGCGCGCTGAAAGACGTGCCGCCCTGCGACCTGGGCGCAACCGTCATCAAGGCCGCGCTGGAACGCGCCGCCGTCAAGGGCGATGAGGTCGGCCACGTCGCCGTGGGCCACGTCATCAACACCGAACCCCGCGACATGTACCTGTCGCGCGTGGCGGCGATGAACGCCGGCATCGCCAAGGAAACGCCCGCCTTCAACGTCAACCGCCTTTGCGGTTCGGGCCTGCAGGCCATCGTGTCGGCCGCGCAGACCATCATGCTGGGCGACGCCGAAATCGCCATCGGCGCGGGCGCCGAAAGCATGAGCCGCGCGCCGTACATCGCGC
>JALDYL010000422.1:0-2694 GCA_032153965.1 Achromobacter sp.
CTTCTTCTTCCTGCTCGTAGCGGTCCTTGAAGGCCGGCTCGTCCTTCAGGGTGCGTTCCAGGGTCCAGGGATCCATCGGATTGAACGGGATCAGCTTGGACAGGCCGTCGCAGAACATGTAAGGCATGTCCAGCACCCGGCCGGCGTCGCGCACCACGGCCTTGGCGCCCAGCGTGCCGAAGGTGGCGATCTGGCTCACGGCGGCGCGGCCGTACTTTTCCTTGACGTAGTCGATGACCCGTTCGCGGTTGTCCTGGCAGAAGTCGATATCGAAGTCGGGCATGGACACCCGCTCCGGATTCAGGAAGCGCTCGAACAGCAAGTCGTAGCGGATCGGATCCAGGTCGGTAATGCCCAGGGCATAGGCCACCAGCGAGCCCGCGCCCGACCCCCGGCCCGGCCCCACCGGCACGCCGTTGTTCTTGCCCCAGTTGATGAAGTCCTGCACGATCAGGAAGTAGCCCGGGAAGCCCATCTGGATGATGGTCTTGCATTCCCAGCGCAGGCGTTCGTAGTACTGCTCGCGCTTGGAGGCGCGTTCGGCCTCGTCCGGGAACAGGAACTCCATGCGCTTTTCCAGGCCCTCTTCCGACAGCTGGACCAGGTAGTCGTCCAGGCTCACGCCTTCCGGCGTGGGGAAGTTGGGCAGGCGCGGCTTGCCCAGCACCAGGCTGAGGTTGCAGCGCTTGGCGATTTCCACCGTATTGGCCAGCGCCGAAGGCACGTCGGCGAAACGCCGCGCCATTTCCTCGGAGCTGAGCAGGTATTGCTCCTTGCTGAACCGGCGCACCCGGCGCGGATTGGCCAGGATTTCGCCTTCGGCGATGCAGACGCGGGCCTCGTGCGCCTGGAACTCGAATTCGTCCAGGAATTGCACCGGGTGCGTCGCCACCACCGGCAGGCCGGCCTCGCTCGCCAGACGCATGGCGGCCTGGGTATAGGCTTCGTCGCCGTCCATGCCGGCGCGCTGCAGTTCGATGTAATAGCTGCCCGGGAACAGGTGCGCCCACTGGCGCGCCAGCGCCAGCGCCGATACGGCGTTGCCCGCGTCCAGCGCCTGGCCCACATCGCCCGCCCGTCCGCCTGACAGGGCGATCAGGCCTTCCTGCCCCTGCAGCCATTCGCGGCGGATCTCCGCGCGGCCCTTGCCCTGGTTCGTCAGGAAGGCCTTGGACAGCAATTCGCAGAGATTGAGATAGCCCTGGTGGTTGCGCACCAGCAACAGCAGGCGGAACGGCTTGGCCGGGTCGTCATCGTTGGACAGCCAGACATCGCAGCCCGCAATGGGCTTGATACCGGCGCCGCGCGCACCCTTGTAAAACTTGATCAGGCCGAACAGGTTCGACAGATCCGTCAAGGCGACTGCGGGCTGGCCCAACTTGGCCACGCGCTTGATGAGGTCGGGGATGCGCACGAGGCCGTCCACGACCGAGAACTCGGAGTGTACGCGCAGGTGAACAAATGGGGACGGGGTTGTTACGGCTTCTTCGGACATAAAGGGAATTGTACCTAGTCAACGCGGTCCAAGCCGAGGCCCCCGCACTTGCGCAATGGACCATGCGGGCGCCTGTGTAACAATACGCGTTGCACGTCATCTTCCATTGTTGACATGAGATTTACGCAAGAGATTCACCTATGAAATGGCTAATTCCCGGGATCTGGCTGAGCGCCATCCTGTTCGCGCACTTCCGCGGCCGCGTCAAGCTGCCGCTGGGCCGGCAGCTGCTGGATCATTCCGTGCTGCTCGCCCCCGTCAACGCCTTCATGGTGCTGTCCTCGCGGGTCCCGACCACGCCCTACCTGACCACGAGCGAAATCGCCGAACTCAAGGTGCTGGACGACAACTGGGAAACGATCCGCGAAGAAGCCCAGCAGATGGCGGAACTTCGCCGCATCAAGGCCGCCGACACCCATAACGACATCGGCTTCAATTCCTTCTTCAAGTACGGCTGGAAGCGCTTCTACCTGAAGTGGTACGACGCCCGCCACCCGTCCGCCGAGGAACTCTGCCCCAAGACCGTCGCCATCCTGAAGACCCTGCCCAAGGTCAAGGCCGCGATGTTCGCCGAACTGCCGCCGGGCGGCCAGTTGAACCCGCACCGCGATCCGTTCTCCGGCTCCCTGCGCTACCACCTGGGCCTGGTCACCCCGAACGACGACGGCTGCCACATCATCGTCGACGGCGAACGCTACAGCTGGCGCGACGGCGAGAGCGTGGTGTTCGACGAAACCTACGTGCACGAAGCCTATAACCACACCGACCAGAACCGCATCATCCTGTTCTGCGACGTGGAGCGCCCGCTGAAGTGGCGCTGGGCCGAAGCCTTCAACCGCTGGTTCGGCCGCGTCGTCATGTCCGCCGCCAGCTCGCCCAACGACGGCGGCGACCAGACCGGCGCCATCAACAAGCTGACCCACGCCCACTGGGTCATCGACCAGAAGCGCAAGGCCTTCAAGGCCTGGAACCGCACCGCCTACAAGGCCACCAAGTACAGCCTGATCGCCCTGGTGGTCGTGGGCTTCCTGGCCCTGTAAGACAAGGCGCCCGGACATCCGGGCGCCGCCCCTTGTGCAGCACCTGCGCCACTTCGCGCAGCGTCCATAGCCACGACGCAAGACAGCGCGTATGCCATTTTCGGCCGCCCGGGCGGCCGGCGGGAGGGCCGCCGCGCCACCACGCACTGGTATTACGCG
>JALDYL010000423.1:0-2677 GCA_032153965.1 Achromobacter sp.
CGTACATCAGGCGGCGTTCTTCCTGGATGCGCGTGGCCAGGTTCTCGGCCGCGCGGGCCGGGTCGCCGACCTCGTCGTCCTTGCCCAGGTGAGGCAACAGGCCCTCTTCCACGCCCGCAAGGTAGACGTGTGGATATTCCAGGCCCTTGGACGCGTGCAGGGTCGACATTTTCACGGCATCCGGTTCTTCTTCTTCGCCGCGCTCGAGCATGGTGACCAGCGCCACGTGCTGCACCAGGTCGAAGAGCGTCATGTTGTCTTCCTCGGCCTTGCGCTTGAGCCAGCCGGTCAGCTCCAGCACGTTCTGCCAGCGCGTCTGCGCGGGCCGCTCCTCGAACAGTTCGTACAGATAGCGCTCGTACTGGATGGCCTCCAGCAGATCGTCCAGCAGCACGCCCGCGGGCTCGGCCGGCGCTGCGTCCTTGCCCGAGGCCGCGCCACGCCCCGCGCGCCACTGCATGCGGCGGATGAATTCGGTGAAGGTGCGCAGAGGCTCCAGCTGGCGCGGCGCCAGCTGGCTTTCCAGGCCAGTCTCGGCCACGGCCGCCAGCAGGGACAGCTCACGGCTGGCGGCGTACTGGCCCAGCGTCTGCAAGGTGGCCTGGCCGATGCCGCGCTTGGGCGTGGTGGCGGCGCGGATGAAGGCCGGGTCGTCTTCGTCATTGGCCAGGATGCGCAGATAAGCCAGCACGTCGCGCACTTCGGTCTTGTCGAAAAAACTCTGCCCGCCCGAGATCGTGTACGGAATCTTCAGGTTGCGCAGCGCCTGCTCCAGGATGCGCGACTGATGGTTGCTGCGGTACAGGATGGCGAAGTCCTTCCACTGCGCCTGGCGCTCGAAGCGCGACGCCGACACCTTCATGGCGATGGATTCCGCCTCCTGTTCCTCGCCGTCCATGGCCGACACCAGGATGGGTTCGCCCACGCCCAGGTCGGACCACAGCTTCTTGTCGAACAGCTTGGGATTCTTTTCAATGACCGCGTTGGCGGCGGCCAGAATGCGCTGCACCGAGCGGTAGTTCTGTTCCAGCTTGATGAGCTTGATGTTGGGGTAGTCGGTGGTCAGCTTGGCCAGGTTTTCAATGGTGGCGCCGCGCCAGGCATAGATGGCCTGGTCGTCGTCGCCCACCGCCGTGAACATGGCGCGCGAGCCCGTCAGCAACTGCACCAGCCGGTACTGGCACACGTTGGTGTCCTGGTATTCGTCCACCAGCAGGTAGCGGACGCGGTTTTGCCAGCGCGTGCGCACCTCTTCGTTGCTGGACAACAGCAGCGCGGGAATGCGGATCAGGTCATCGAAGTCCACCGCCTGATAGGCCGCCAGCGTGGCGGCATAGCTGCGGTAGATGTGGGCGGCTTCCACGTCGCCGGGCGTGACGGCTTCGCGCGCGGCGTCGTCCGGCTCCATCAGCCCGTTTTTCCACAGCGAAATAATGCCCTGCACGTGCCGCAGCCGCGCCTTGTCGGTGGTAGCCAGCAGTTCCTGGATGATGGACATGGCGTCATCGGCATCCAGGATGGAAAACGTGGGCTTGAGCCCGGCGTTGCGCGCTTCCTCGCGCAGCATCTTCACGCCCAACGAGTGGAACGTGCTGATGATCAGGCCCTTGGACAGCTTGCGGTCCACCAGCGTCTTCACGCGCTCGTCCATTTCGCGCGCGGCCTTGTTGGTGAAGGTCAGCGCCACGACGTTGCGGCCCATGTAGCCGCATTCGCGCAGCAGGTAGGCGATCTTCTGCGTGATGACGCGCGTCTTGCCGCTGCCCGCGCCGGCCAGCACCAGGCACGGGCCGTCCAGGTAGAGCGTCGCCTCCCGTTGCGCGGGATTCATGCCGTGGCCAATCGGTTCGCTTGCGGACATTGGAGAGTCAGGTCGTCGTGCGTCGCGGCGGCCATGCCCGGGCAGCCGGCAAGCACAGGGCTTGCCGCCGCCCGTCAGCGGGCCGGAAGAACGCTAGAAAAAAGGGGACGGGCGCAGCCGCCGCAGCGGGTCTGCCGCGCCGGCGCGATAGAGGAAGACGATCATAGAACAATCGGATCGATGGCGCATCGGCGGGCCGCCGCCATCAGATTTCCAGCGGATCGACTTCCAGTTGCCAGCGCACGCGGGCCTCGTTGGCCAGGTACGGCAGATGGTGCGACCAGGACGCCAGGAACGCCTGCAGGGCGGGCCGGCTGCTGCTTTCCACCAGCAGTTGCGCGCGTTCGATGTTGGCCACGCGCACCACCCGCAGCGGCACGGGATCGTAGAGCATCACCGCATTCATGCCGGGGAAGTCGGCTGCCCACTCGCCCTCGGGCAGCACGCGCGCCTGCTCAAGAAAGGCCTGCGCCACCTTGAGCTCGCGCGCTTCGGCCGTCAGCAGCGCCTGGTAGACGAACGGCGGCAGCCCCGTGCTTTCGCGCTCATGCAGCGCATGGCGCGCGAATCCCGCGTAGTCGTGGCGCAGCAGGGCCTGGTAGACCGGCTGCTCGGGATAGCCCGTCTGGATCAGGACCTCGCCGTTGCCTTGATGGCGGCCGGCGCGGCCGGCCACCTGCATCAATTGCGCGAACAGGCGCTCGGGCGCGCGGAAGTCGTGCGCGAACAGCATGGAATCGGCGTTCAGCACGCCCACCAGCCCCAGCCGCGCGAAATCGTGGCCCTTGGCCACCATCTGCGTGCCCACCAGGATGT
>JALDYL010000143.1:0-11879 GCA_032153965.1 Achromobacter sp.
CGATGCGTTGCTGGATCTGGGCAAGGCGCCCGGCCATGGTGTCTACGGCGGTCATGCAGCTCTCTGCTAGGAACGGGATGTCCCATAGTGTAGGACTGCGCCGGATCGTTTCGCCACAGCGCCCGCGCGCGTCGTTGACCCTGTCTGATCGGCAGGCTTAGAATTTGAAGATATTTGTTTATATTTCAATGTTCTAAGCCATCCGGCGCCGCCCCAGCGGGCGTCACGGTTCCCCACCTTTCCAGTCTCCCGCCATGTCCACCGCAGCGCCTGAATACGCCTTCGCCACGCCTTTCCTCAATCCTCCCGCTTCCCCCATCCGATCGCTCATGCCGTATGCCTTGCGGCCGGGCACCATTTCGCTGGCGGGCGGCTACCCCGCGCAGGAACTGTTCGACGTGGAAGGCTTGTCGATCGCGTCGACCCAGGTCCTGGCCCGCCTGGGCGCCTGTCTGCAGTATTCCAACATCGACGGCCAGGCCAGCCTGCGCCACGAGCTGGCGCGCCTGTCGGCCGAACGTGGTCTCCTCTGCAACGCCGATACCGAGCTGGTCGTGACCGGCGGCTCGCAACAGGCCCTGGCCCTGCTGACCCGCGTCATGCTGCAGCCTGGGGATCACGCCATCATCGAATCGCCCGCGTTTCCGAATTCCGTGCAGGCGCTGCGTTACACCGGCGCAACGGTGCATACGGTGCAGTCGGGGCCCGAAGGCATCGACGTGGACGCGCTGCATGAGCTGGCCGGCCGCATCAAGCCCAAGATGGTCTGCGTGGTGGCATCCTTCTCCAACCCCTGCGGCGCGACCCTGACGCGCGAGCGCCGCCTGCGGCTGCTGGAACTGGCGGTGAAGCATCGCTTTCTGATCGTCGAGGACGATCCCTACAGCGAGCTGCGTTTCGCTGGCGAGGCGGTGCCGCCCATCGCCGCGCTGGCCGAGGGCGAGGCCCGCCACTGGGCCGTGTACCTGGCCAGCATGTCCAAGACCATGGCGCCGGCGCTGCGCATCGGCTGGCTGGTGGCGCCGCCGGAAGTCCGCCGCCGCTGCGTCAGCGCCAAGGCGGCCGACGACATGGCGTCGTCCGCCTGGATCCAGGAAGTCGTGGCCCAGTACCTGGCCAACGGCCGCTACGGCGAACACGTGCCGCGCATCCGCGCGGCCTACGGCCTGCGTTGCGACGCCATGGCGGAATCGCTGGCCCGCGAACTCAACGGCCGCGTCACCTTCAGCAAGCCCGAGGGCGGCATGTTCTTCTGGGCTCGCCTGACCGGTGAGATCGACGCCACGCGCCTGTTGCCCTATGCCATCGAGCACGAGGTCGTCTACGTGCCGGGCAAGGCCTTCTACGCGGACGCGGCGCAGGCCGACCTGCACGCCATGCGCATGTCCTTCGCCACCATGAATGAAAGCCAGATCGCCCAGGGCATGGTGCGGCTGGGCCGCGCGCTGGATGCCTGCGAGGCCAACGAACCCGTGTCGATTTCGCTGGCCGCGTGATGCCCGCTTGACGGCGCGCATGCGCCGCCGCCTGGCCTGTTGCTATGCTTTTCTGCCTGTCCGTCCCGGCGCCGGCGCATCGGGACGCGCATACCTAAATAAGCGCTCGTTATTTGGTTTGGGCGCTTCATGTCTATAAGCTTCTTGCCTCGGCGCGTCCCCGCGCCCGCAAAGCAGAACAGGAAACGAGGTCATGAACATTGCAAAAGGGTTGATCGGCGCGGCGTTGCTGGCGGCAGCGGCGCAGGGTGCGCAAGCAGCCACGCTGGATGTGGTGCGCCAGCGCGGCGCCGTGGCTTGCGGCACGACCACGGGCTTCGCGGGCTTTTCCGCGCCCGACGCGCAAGGCAAGTGGCAGGGGCTGGACGTGGACCTGTGCCGCGCCATCGCCGCCGCGGTCTTCGGCGACGCCAACAAGATCAAGGTGGTGCCGCTGAATTCGCAGCAGCGCTTCACCGCCCTGCAATCCGGCGAGGTGGACGTGCTGACGCGCAACACCACCGTGACGCAGCAGCGCGACACCGCGCTGGGCATCATCCACGCCGGCATCAACTTCTATGACGGCCAGGGCTTTCTGGTGCCCAAGTCGCTGGGCGTGAAGAGCGCCAAGGAGATCAACGGCGCCACCATCTGCCTGCAGACCGGCACCTCCAACGAAAACACGCTGGCTGATTGGGCGCGCGCCAACAACGTGAGCTACAAGCCGGTCGTGATCGAGACCTTCAACGAGGTGGTCAACGCCTTCGCAGCGGGCCGTTGCGACGTCTTCAGCACCGACGCCTCGGGCCTGGCCTCGATCCGCATTTCCAAGCTGCAGAACCCCGACGACTACGTGGTGCTGCCGGAGATCATCTCCAAGGAACCGCTGGGTCCGTTCGTGCGCCAGGGCGATGATGCCTGGCTGAACATCGTGCGCTGGTCGCTGTCGGCCATGATCGAGGCCGAGGAATACGGCGTGTCGTCCGCCAACGTGGACGAACAGGCCAAGAGCGCCAACCCCAACATCAAGCGCATCCTGGGCGTCACGCCCGGTGGCGGCGCCAACCTGGGGCTGGACGAGAAATGGGCCTACAACATCGTCAAGCAGGTGGGCAACTACGGCGAAAGCTTCGAGCGCAACGTCGGCCAGGGCAGCCCCCTGAAGATCAAGCGCGGCCTGAATGCGCAATGGACGCAAGGCGGCCTGATGTACGCGTTGCCGATACGGTGACGACGACGGGTTTCGCGCGTCGGGCAATCGATTGCCCGCGCGCGCAGCCCCATGGCTTTACCCGCGCCGGTACAACTCCGCGATCTTCACGAACGCGGCGCGCAATTCCCGCGTGCCGCCTTGAAAGATCATCGGCCGGCCGCGGTGCGTGAACACCACCAGCCGCTTGGAGAACAGCATCGGCACGAAGCGCGCATAGCGCACGTCTTCCCAGGCGACTTCGCGGCGCGTGAACCAGGTCTGGCGCAGGCCGCGTTCGTCGATGGTGGTGATGGACGTCTGCATGTGCCAGGACACGAACAGCAGCCCCAGGAAGCACAGCGCCACCACGGCGGCCAGCAAGGTGTCGAAGGGTTGCGAGGGCGCGCGGATCGCGGTGGTGACCACCTGCACGCCCAGCACTGCCAGGATGACCCAGGTCAGGATGCGGACCCAGTCGGGCCAGGCCTGGCCTGACAAGGGCAGGGGGCCGATGGTTCGCAGCAGCGCCGCGTGGTCCTCGGCCGAGGGCGTGCTGGCGGAAGCGTTCATGCGGTCCGTCATGCCGCCCGTTTGGCGGCGATGGCGTTGCCGGCCCGGCTGGAACCCTTGCGGTTCAGGTGGGCCGACATCCATTGGCCGATGTCGACCACGGCGTCGAAGTCCACGCCGGTGTCGATGTCCAGGCCGCGCAGCATGTACAGCACGTCTTCGGTGGCGACGTTGCCGGTGGCGCCCTTGGCATAGGGGCAGCCGCCCAGGCCTGCCACCGAGGTATGGAAGATCGAGATGCCGGTTTCCAGCGCCGCCAGGATATTGGCCAGCGCCTGTCCGTAGGTGTCATGGAAGTGGCCCGAGATGCGCGCCGGGTCGACCACGCGCGTCACCGCCGTCATCACTTCGCGCACGCGCTTGGGCGTGCCCACGCCGATGGTGTCGGCCACGTCGATCTCGTCGACCTGCATCGCCAGGTAGCGCTGCGCCACGTCCACCACCGCTTCCACCGGCACTTCGCCCTGGTAGGGACAGCCCAGCGCGCAGCTGATGCTGCCGCGCACGCGGATGCCGGCGGCGCGCGCGGCCTGCACCACGGGTTCGAAGCGCGCGATCGATTCGGCGATGGAACAGTTGATGTTCTTTTGCGAGAAGGCTTCGCTGGCGGCGCCGAAGATCACGATCTCGTCGGCGCCCGCGGCCAAGGCCCCTTCGAAGCCCTTCATGTTGGGCGTCAGCACGGAATAGATCGTGCCCGGGCGGCGTTCGATGCGGGCCATGACGTCGGCGCCGTCGGCCATTTGCGGCACCCATTTGGGCGACACGAACGAGGCGGCTTCCACATTGGGGAAGCCCGCGGCGGCCAGGCGGTTGACCAGTTCCACCTTGATGTCGGTGGGCACGAATTCCTTTTCGTTCTGCAGGCCATCGCGGGGCGACACCTCGACGATCTTCACGCGGGAGGGCAAAGCCATGTCTATTCCTGTCTCGGGATGGGGTAAGCGGCGCGGCAGGGCGGCGCTATCTGCTCAATATTAGCGCCATAGCGCCGACCCTGTTTTGCAGGGAGGTCCAAGGGGACCAACCCTATTTCATGCGCTGGTAGCGGCCGTCGTCCAGCCGGACGACGCGCCCCTGCAGCTCCAGTTCGACCAGCTGCGTCTGCAGGTCGGCGGTGTCCATCGCGCTGCGGGCCTGGATCGCGTCCAGATGCAGCGGATCGTAGCCCAGCGCGTCGAGCACGGGGTGGCCGGGCAAGGCTTGCTCGGCAGCGGGCTGGGTGCGCGCAGCGGGCGTCGGATCGCCACCGAGTTCATCGGTGATGTCGCGGGCGGTCTCCACCAGCTTGGCGCCCTGGCGGATCAGCGCGTGGCAGCCGCGCGAAAGCGGCGAATGGATGGATCCGGGAATGGCGAAGACCTCGCGCCCGCCCTCGGCCGCCAGCCTGGCCGTGATCAGCGATCCGCTCTGGCGGGCGGCTTCCACCACCAGCACCCCGCGCGCAAGTCCCGCCACGATGCGGTTGCGCTTGGGGAAATGCTGCGGCAGCGCGCCCGTGCCCAGCGGCAGTTCCGACACCAGCGCGCCGTGCGCCGCGATGCGGTGCGCCAGGTCGCGATGGCGGGCGGGGTAGATGCGGTCTATGCCGGTGCCCATGACCGCCACCGTGCCGGCGCCGTCGGGGCCGGCGTCCAGCGCGCCTTCATGGGCCGCGCCGTCGATGCCGAGCGCCAGTCCGCTGACCACGCGCCAGCCGTGCGCGGCCAGGTGCCGGGCAAAGGCGCGGGCGTTTTCCTGGCCGCCGGGCGTGGCGTTGCGCGCGCCCACCACGGCCAGCGAGGGGCCCTGCAGGAAGGCCGGGTCGCCGGCCACGTAGAGCAGGATGGGCGGGTCGGCGATGGTGAGCAGGCTTTGCGGATAGGTGGGATCGGCCAGCGTCAGGATATGCCGGCCGGGCGCGGCCACCCATTCCAGCGCGCTGTCGACCTGCGCCGCCATTTCCGCCGGCATGGGGGCGGCCAGTTGCCGCGCCAGCGCCTCGGGCAGATGGCGCGACAAGGCCGTGGCGCGTTGGGCATAGATCTGCTCGGGCAGGCCGAGCGCGCCCAGCAGCGTGCAGGCGGTGGCGGAGCCTATGTTCGGCTCCAGGGACAGGCGCAGCCAGGCGGCCAGTTCGGAAGGGGATTGCGTAAGCGGCATCGTGCGGGCGCGTAGGGGCGTCGGTGGTGCGAGAGTGTCGCATGCGGGGCGCGTGCCCGCGGGCCGAGCCGGACTGATTTGCAGCGCGGCGCGGCCGGGAAACCCCGGGGCACATGGCAATCCGGCCAATCCCGGGATTAGCCGAAAACTATTAGAAATCAAGAGTCTAATGAATTAAACTCTTATGTAAACCTGACTACTGGCATTCCCCCGCAATGGCTTTACTTCCTATTCTTCGCTACCCGGACCCGCGCCTGCACAAAAAGGCCAAGCCGGTCGCCGAGGTCGACGACCGCATCCGCCAACTGGTGCGCGACATGGCCGAGACCATGTACGACGCGCCGGGCGTAGGCTTGGCCGCGACCCAGGTCGACGTGCATGAGCGCGTCGTCGTGATCGACGTGTCCGAGGATAGCAACCAGTTGCTGGTGCTGATCAATCCCGAGATCACCTGGCACAGCGACGACTACAAGATCTACGAAGAGGGTTGCCTGTCCGTACCCGGCGTCTATGACGACGTCGAGCGCGCCTCCCGCATCCGCTGCAAGGCACTGGACATCGACGGCAAGCCCTTCGAGTTCGAGGCCGACGGCCTGCTGGCCGTGTGCGTGCAGCACGAGCTCGACCACCTGGAAGGCAAGGTGTTCGTGGAATACCTTTCCAGCCTGAAGCAGAACCGCATCAAGACCAGGCTGAAAAAGGCCGAACGCGAAGCGTTGCGAGCCTGAGGGCAAAGCCCACCCCCTACCCGCTGGCGCGGGCCCCCTCGAAGGGGGCGGCGCTGGCGGACCGGCAAAGCCGGATCCGCTGCGCCCCGGATCGGTCAGACCTTCTGGCCGAGGGGAAAATGCAATTCTTTGAGCGCTTCTTCCTTCCTTTATTTTTCATCCCATGCGCCTAGTCTTTGCCGGCACGCCGGAATTCGCCCGTATCGCTTTTGACGCCCTGCGCGCCGCCGGCCACGAGATCCCGCTGGTCATGACCCAGCCCGACCGCCCGGCCGGGCGCGGGCTGAAGCTGACGCCCAGCCCCGTCAAGCAGGCGGCGCTGGAAGCCGGCATCGAGGTCGCCCAGCCGCGCAGCCTGCGCCTGGACGGCCGCTATCCCGAAGAAGCCAGCGAGGCCCGGGCCCTGCTCGAGCGCGTGGCACCTGATGTGATGGTGGTGGCGGCCTATGGCCTGATCCTGCCGCAGTGGGTGCTGGACCTGCCGCGCCTGGGCTGCCTGAACATCCATGCCAGCCTGCTGCCGCGCTGGCGCGGCGCCGCGCCCATTCAGCGCGCCATCGAAGCCGGCGACGCGCAGACCGGCGTGACCATCATGCAGATGGACCAGGGTCTGGATACCGGCGACATGCTGCTGGAACGCGTGGTGCCCATCGGCGGCGACACGACCGCGGCCGAGCTGCACGATGCGCTGGCGCTGGCGGGCGGGGAAGCCATCGTCGCAGCCTTGGCCGCCCTGGCCCAGGGCGGCCTGACGCCGCGCAAGCAGCCCGAGGCCGGCGTGACCTATGCCGCCAAGCTCGACAAGGCCGAGGGCGCGCTCGACTGCACCCAGCCCGCGGAATTGCTGGCGCGCCGCGTGCGCGCCTTCAACCCGGTGCCGGGCGCCAGCATCCGCCTGCCCGGCCTGGCGGACCCGGTGAAGGTCTGGCGCGCGCAGGCGCTGGATGAGGCCGCCACGGCCGCGCCCGGCAGCGTGCTGCGCACCGATGCCGCAGGCATCGACATCGCCACCGGCAGCGGCGTGCTGCGTCTGTTGGAACTGCAGAAAGCGGGCGGCAAGCGCCAGCCCGTGGATGTGTTCGTGCGCGGCTGGCAGCCGGCCTGAACCCACCGGGGCCAGGCGGCCCCGGGGTCCTTCTTCAATACAAGGTGCTGGCCACGCGGGCAGGTAATTCGCGGTCGTAGGTGACGCCGTCGAAGGTGCCCGCCGTCAGGTCCGACAGGATGCGGCCCACGCTGGGCAGCGCGGTGCGCGGCACCTGTGTCGCCGGATCCCACAGCTTGGAGCGCAGCAAGGCGCGCGAACACTGGAAGTACACGGTGTGCACATCCACGACCAGCACCGAGCGCGGCAGCTTGCCGTCCATCTCGAAGCGCGCCAGCAGCGCGGGGTCCACGCTGATGCGCGCCGCGCCGTTGACCCGCAGGGTCTCGCCCACGCCCGGCACCAGGAACAGCAGCGCGACCCGCGGATCGGCCAGGATGTTGCGCAGGCTGTCGATGCGGTTGTTGCCGCGGCGGTCCGGCAGCAGCAGCGTCTTGTCGTCCTCCACCACCACGAAGCCGGCGGGATCGCCGCGCGGCGATGCGTCCAAGCCGTCGGGGCCCGCGGTGGCCAGCACTGCGAAAGGCGCCGCCTCGATGAAGGCGCGGTAGTGCGGATGCACGTGATCCACTTCCTTCTTGATGGAGGCTTCGCCGGACGCGCCATACAGCGCCTGCAAGGCGTCTGCGTCAGTGACCAGATGGGCGGGATCGATGTGCATGGCTTCGGGTTCCAGGTTCAGGCCAGCGCGGCTGGCAAGTCGGCAACGGTCAGGAACAGCTCGTCGGGGCCGCGTTCGCGCAGCGCCTCGACATGGTTATAACCCCAGGCGACGGAACCGACGCGCACGCCGGCCTTGCGGGCCGCGTCGATGTCGCGCATCTCGTCACCCACCAGCAGGAAGCGCTCGGGGGCGGTGCCGTGCTGCTTGAGCAGGCGGTCGATCTTGGCGGACTTGCCGAACAGGTCGGTGCCGCATTCGTAATCGTCGAACAGGGCGGCGCTTTCCGCGCCCAGCACGCGCTGCACGTTTTCGATGGAGTTCGAGCTGACCACAGCCAGGCGCAGCCCGCCCGCCTTCAGGCGAGCCAGCGCATCGGGGATGCCGTCGAACAGATGCACGCTGGGATCGATCTCCTGCATCAGCGTGCGCACGTGGGCCATGATGGCGGGCAGCTTCCACAGCGGAATGCCGAGGAACTTGAGGATATCGGCGGCGTCGCGGTGCCGCAGCTGGTCGCGTTCGGAAGCGTCGATCTTGCGGAAGCCGTATTTGTCGGCCACCGTGTTCAGGATGGAGTTGAACCATGGCATGGTGTCGGCCAGGGTGCCATCGAAATCAAAAGCGGCGATGTCGTATTTCAAGTCGCGGATCTCTAGAGCCTGTTGATACGGAAAGATGTCTTGCGCGGGCCCTTAGATGCCGTTCGGGTGCAGCAGATAGTGCACGACGGGAGCCAGGCCTTCGAGCGGCGGCGCGCCGGCCACGACGCGGTCGGCGCTGGTCCAGGGATAGTCCAGTCCCAGCAGCCAGCCGAAGACCGCTTCGGTGTCGTGCGCGGGCAGCGTCACCATGGTTTCGATGGTGATGACGAGATTGCTGGCGCGATAGGGCTCCGGTTGGAACTCCCAGTCATAGCGGCCACAGCCCACGCGGACGTTGCCCGTGGCCTTTTCCGTCATGCCCACGATCCAATCGCACTGGTAGGCGGGCAGGCGCGCGCCGGCCTCGGGCCGCGCCAGGTAGAACGTGTAGACGTTTTCGTAGGTCTGGCCGAATTTGCGCACCAGGGTGTCGGCAATGGCGGCCAGGCCGTGCGACTCGGGCGGAAAGGCGATGGCCTGCGTGCGCAAGGCCATCTTCAGCACCGCGTCCGGCGCGAACGCGCGCGCCATGTAGTGCGGGCGGTTCTCGTCCTTGGCATGAAAGTAGTCGCGCAGGACGGATTCGGTGCTGGCGGGAGTCAACGCATGGGTGGGCATTGCGGGGCTTCCGTTGTGGTCTGGTGGATGGATGGCGTCAGGCCTTGATCTGCTCGAACCACTTCGAGACATTGGGCGGTTCGTACATGGCGTAGCGGTCCAGCAGCAAAGCAGGGTCCTCTTCCACCACCAGCATGTCGCGATGTTGGGGGCGGATGAATTCTTCCTCGACCGCATGGTCCACGAACTGGACCAGCGCGTCGTAGTAGCCGGCGATGTTCAGCAGGCCGCAGGGCTTCTGGTGCATGTTCAATTGCGCCCAGGTCCAGACCTCGAAGAACTCTTCCAGCGTGCCCGCGCCGCCCGGCAGCGCGATGAAGCCGTCGGCCTTCTCCATCATCATGGCCTTGCGCTCGTGCATGTTCTGCACCAGGTGCAGTTCGGTCAGGCCGCGGTGCGCCTGCTCCTTCTTCATCAGCAGTTCCGGGATCACGCCGATCACGCGGCCGCCGCCGGCCAGCACTTCATTGGCCACCACGCCCATGATGCCCACGACCGAACCACCGTACACCAGTCCCAGATCGCGCCGCACCAGTTCGCGGGCCAGCACGCGGGCTTGCTCGATGTAATCCGGCCGGGCGCCCGGGTTCGAGCCGCAATACACGCAAATGTTCTTCAGAGTCATAGATATTGGGGTAATGCCCATCCCGTTACAGTTTGCGTCACGGGCTTTCGGGAAGCCCATAGTTTACGCAAGGTTGGAAAAGCGTTTTTGCCGGGCATTTTTGGGGGCGCAGGCAATGTTTGGACACAGCATGTTCCGCCACGATCAGTAGACTGGGTTGTACGGAGAGACTGGAAGCCCAGTGTCGCAGTGCTTTCACTTAACCAAGAGGAGCCACGATATGGAACAAGCAACCCGTACCCAAAAACAGGCCGGCCGCCCGTTCGAGATGGACGTCAAGGCGATACGCGCGAAGGCGCGCAAGGACATCGAGTCCGGCGCCGTGACCGACACCTATCGCGCCGACCGGCAGACCGTGCTGAAGCTGCTGAACGAGGCGCTGGCCACCGAGATCGTCTGTGTGCTGCGCTACAAGCGCCATTACTTCATGGCGCGCGGCCTGAACGCCGAGCCCGTGGCCGCCGAATTCGCCGAACACGCCACGCAGGAACAGGATCATGCCGACCGGCTGTCGGAGCGCATCGTGCAGTTGGGCGGCGAACCCGACCTGTCGCCCAAGGGTCTCCTGGAGCGCAGCCATTCCGAGTACGTCGAAGGCACCTCGCTGGAGGACATGATCAAGGAAAACCTGATCGCCGAGCGCATCGCCATCGACAGCTATCGCCAGATGATCGAGTACATCGGCGAGCAGGACACCACCACGCGCCGCCTGCTCGAAGAGATCCTTGCGGTCGAGGAAGAGCACGCCGACGATATGTCGGACTTCCTGGCCAAGCGCTAGCGGGCGCGTCGCGCGGCTTGGACGTCGTGGCGCTGCGCCGCTGCGTCCAGCGCCGCATGATGAGTCTCGGCCCAGCGGTCCAGCGCCACCAAGGCCACGTTCAGGGACTGGCCCAGTTCGCTGAGCCGGTAGCTCACGTGCGGCGGCACCGTGCCCAGGTCCTCGCGCAGCACCAGGCCGTGGCGTTCCAGTTCCCTGAGCGTCTGCGTCATGACCTTTTGCGAGATCCCGTCCAGCCTGCGCAGCAGCTCGTTGTTGCGCAGGGGGCCATGTTCCAGGGCGGGCAGGATCAGCGGCACCCACTTGCCTGCGATCAGTTCCAGGGCGCGCCGCGACGGGCAGGTCGCGTCGAATACGTCGCCCGTGGGCGACAACGCAGTCATTTTCTTCATGGTTACCTGAAGGTGCGTACTTGTCTCCAGGTAACTATAGCCTCTACGCTAGCCGTTCCCTGGTCCTGGCAGGAGGCCGAGATGGCCTGGTTGATTCTGGTCGCCGCGAGCGCGGTGGAAATCGTGATGGCGCTGGCCTTGAAGTACGCGGACGGCTGGACGCGCTTCTGGCCCAGCGTGATCGGCGTTGCCGCCGCGCTGGGCAGCGTGTTCTTGCTGACCTTGGCCATGAAGCAG
Source organism: Achromobacter sp. (assembly GCA_032153965.1). GTDB lineage: Bacteria > Pseudomonadota > Gammaproteobacteria > Burkholderiales > Burkholderiaceae_B > Achromobacter. The sequence goes on from JALDYL010000143.1 coordinate 11,171, forward strand.
TTGCCGGCAGGCACGGCCTATGCCATCTGGACCGGCATCGGGTCCGTGGGCATTACGGTGCTGGGGATCATGCTGTTCGGGGATTCGCCGTCCGCCGCGCGCCTGCTGTGCATCGCGCTGATCGTGGGCGGGGTGGCGGGGCTCAAGCTGCTGGAAGCCTGAGCCGCGCGCGGGGCCGGGCTCAGATCGCGTCGGCCCAGAGGTCGTATTCGTCGGAATCGGTGACGCGGGCGCGCACCAGATCACCCGCCTTCAGCGGCTTGTCGGAGCTGACGTAGACGCAGCCGTCGATCTCGGGCGCATCGGCGCTGCTGCGGCCCACGGCGCCGTCGTCGTCCACTTCGTCGATCAGCACGTCGATCTCGCGGCCCACCTTCCTGGCCAGGCGGGCGGCGGAGATCGATTGCTGCAGCTCCATGAAGCGTTCCCAGCGTTCCTGCTTGACCTCGTCCGGCACCGGATTGTCCAGCAGGTTCGCGGGCGCGCCTTCCACCGGCGAATACTGGAAACAGCCCACGCGGTCCAGCTGCGCTTCCTGCATCCAGTCCAGCAGGTACTGGAAGTCTTCCTCGGTTTCGCCGGGGAAGCCGACGATGAAGGTCGAACGTATCGTCAGGTCCGGGCAGATCTCGCGCCAGCGCTTGATGCGGGCCAGGGTCTTGTCCTCGAAGGCCGGGCGCTTCATGGCCTTCAGGATGCGCGGGCTGGC
>JALDYL010000424.1:0-2663 GCA_032153965.1 Achromobacter sp.
TCCTGGACGCCTGGGTGCTGACCGCCCTGCAGGGCCTGGGCATCAAGGCCTGGTACCAGCCGCTCAACGACATCGCCTCGGACATCGGCAAGATCGGCGGCGCGGCGCAGGCCCGCCGCGGCGGCGCGGTGCTGCACCACGTCACCATGTCCTACGACATCGACGCGGATAAAATGGTCGAGGTCCTGCGCATCGGCCGCGAAAAGCTGTCCGACAAAGGCACCACCAGCGCCAAGAAGCGCGTCGATCCCCTGCGCACCCAGACCGGGCTCGCGCGGGAGGTCATCATCGACCGCATGGTGGAAACTTTTGCCGGCCTGCACCGTCTTACCCCCGGGCAGATAGGCAGCGACACGCTGGCGCGCGCGCAGGCGCAGGCGGCCGAGAAGTTCGCCACGCCCGAGTGGACCGGCGTGGTGCCCTGAACGGCCGCGCCCCGATTTTCTGGAGGTAGTTTCAATGCGTCGCACTTTCACGCCGCAAGGCGCGATAAGCGGTCTCATCCTGGGCGCGGCCCTGCTGGCGCTGGCCGGCTGCGGCAGCACGCCCCCCGCCGACATCACGCTAGCCACGCAGGCGCCGGCCTCGGCGTCCACGCCGGAAAAAGTCGGCGACCTGTCCACCGAGCGCATCAAGTGGGCATCCAGCAAGCCGGGCTGCGAGGGCGACTGCCCGCGCATCGAGATCGACAGCGTCGCCTTCCCGGGCATCCCCAAGCTGACCGCGCTGGTGGACCACGTGCTGGCCTACATGACCGGCACCGACGCCAACCGCCGCGGCCCCTACGACACCCTGTCCGAGTACACGCAGTATTTCTGGTCGGTGGCGCGCCCGCGCGACGCCACCTACTTCAAGGCCAGCGTGAAGGACACGGTGGGCGACATCGTGGCCGTCGAGCTGCACACCGAGCAATTCCTGACGGGCGCCGCGCACGGCATTCCCGCCACCCAGTACCTGAACTGGGAGCGCAGCCGCGCCCGCGTGATGAGCCTGGAAGAAGCCTTGATACCGGGCCGCCATCCGCAGTACGTGGCGGCCTTGCGGCAGGCGCACGCCAAGTGGCTGGCCGGCAATCCGGACGCGCGCCGCGATCCGGCGGCCTACAACAAGATGTGGCCGTTCCAGGAAAGCGACAACTATGCGCTGACGCGCGAGGGCATCGTGGTCAAGTACGACGCCTATTCGATCGCGCCGTACTCGCATGGCGAACCCGAGCTGAACATTCCCTATTCGGAACTGCGCGGGATCCTGAAGCCTGAGCTGCTGCCTGCTTCATAGGCCGCACCCGGCAGCGCCCGCGGCCTGCGCGGGCGCTCCATACGGCAGCAAGCCGGGGTTCGGTTGAGCGGACTGAGGATGGAGCTAGGGAGGTGGCCGCTTTTTTCGCGTCTGTGGCCGGGTAAGACGCCCAGTCCGCTCAGTGCAACCGCGGCGGCAGGGCGACGCGCAGGCGCCGCCCTTGCCCGCCTTTCGTCTTAGAAGCGGTGACGCACGCCCACCATGGCCACGGTACTCTTCACGCCGTCGGTGAACGCGAAGTTGGTGGCATACGAACCCAAGGCGTACAGATTGGTGCGCTTGGACAGGTTGTAGGTGTAGCCCAGGCTGTAGATGTTCATGGTCGCATCGTCGCCGGTCAGCTTGTCGCTGTCCGTGTCCGCACGCTGCCACGAAGCCAGGATGTTGCTGGCGCCGCCGATCGGCACGCTCAGGCCCACCAGGTAGGAGTTGGCCTTGAAGCCCGACACCGCCACGTTGGTGCCGAAGCCCTTGGCCGTGGGGCTGCCGCTGCCGAAGGCATTGGCGCCCTGGCCGGTGAACCAGCCGTCGCGCGTCTGGCCGTAGGCCAGCGCCAGCTTCAGCACTTCGAAGTCATACGAACCGCCGATCATCCACGACTTGGGCGTGGCATCGTTGTTCAGCTGGTTCGCGGGATTGAGCTGGTCATAGGTCAGGGCCACGTTCACCGGGCCGCTGACATAGCGCAGGCCGGTCGTGATGGCGCGCGTGTTGTCGGCGGTCTTGAAGCCGGTTTGCGTGGCGGTCGTGTCGGCGGCGTTGAACGAATAGCCGATGCCGAACTGCACGCCGCTGAACGACGGCGTCGAGTACTGCACCATGTTGTCGTAGCGGACCGTGTTGGCGGCGCTGAAGGCCACGCCGACGTTGGCCTGGCCGTAGCTGCCGCCGAACGGATCGATCGCGGCGAAGTACTTCGAGGCGATGTTGGTCTGGCGGCCCAGTTCCAACAGGCCCCACGAGGTGCTCTTCAGGCCGATGGTGGCTTGGCGGCCGAACAGGCGGCTGCTCTGGCCCGACGTGCCGTTGGCCGAGTTGAAGCCGCTTTCCAGCGTGAACACGGCGCTCAGGCCGTCGCCCAGGTCCTCGGCGCCGCGCAGGCCCCAGCGCGAGCCGCTGGACACGCCGTTGACCATGCCCACCTTGGACTCGTGGTAGCCATCGCCCTTGATGCGCTGGTAGCCGATGCCCGTGTCGATCAGGCCGTAAAGCGTCACCGAGGTTTCCGCTTGCGCCGTTGCGCCGAACGCGGCCAGCATGGCGGTGACGAACAAAGTCTTTTTCATTGCAAATTCCCATTGATTGAACAGACATGCGCATCCGGGCTGGCACGCATCGCGTGCGGCGCGCCCGGCGCATGGCAG
>JALDYL010000425.1:0-2663 GCA_032153965.1 Achromobacter sp.
TGAACAAGGCGCGCAACTTCAAGCAGTGGTTCAAGAAGGGCCGCACCATCGCCACCGTGATGACCGGCGTCGAACAGCTGCTGCTCAAGGGCAAGATGCCCTGGAGCCTGCGCCACAACAAGCCCGACCATGCCTGTCTGCAGCCGGCATCGCAGTGCGCGCGCATCGACTATCCCAAGCCTGACGGCAAGCTCACCTTCGACAAGCTCAGTTCGGTGTTCATCTCGAACACCAACCATGACGAGAACGAACCCATCCACCTGACGCTGAAGGATCCGTCCATACCGGTGCAGGTCAACCTGGCCAAGTATGGCGGCCCGGAGTCGCGCTACTGCCCGGCGGGCGTGTACGAATTCGTCAAGGACGACCACGGCGAAGACCGCCTGCAGATCAACGCCCAGAACTGCGTGCACTGCAAGACCTGCGACATCAAGGACCCGACCCAGAACATCGTCTGGGTGGCCCCGCAAGGCGGCGAAGGGCCGGTCTACAGCGGCATGTAAAGCAACCGGACGCCAGCGCCCGGCCACCAAGGCGCCCCGCGGGGCGCCTTTTTTTTCGACAGGCAGGACTATCCCATGACCGAACGCGTACTCCTCATCGGCTGCGGCGACCTGGGCCAGCGCGCGGCCAGGCGCTTCCTGGCGCGCGGCGACGAAGTCTACGCCCTGCGCCGCAATCCGCCGGCCGGGGATGCGGACGGCATCCGCTGGCTGCAAGGCGATATCTCCCGCCTTGGCGGGCTGCCTGCCCTGCCCGATGGCATCACCCGGCTTATCCACCTGCCCGCGCCCGGAGCGCGCGAAGCCGCCGCCTACCGCGCGGTTTTCGTCGACGGCCTCAAGCACGTGCTGGACGCGCTGGACACCACGCAGCTCAAGCGCATCGTGTTCATCTCGTCCAGCGCGGTTTACGGCGAACACGAGGGCGGCTGGGTCGACGAAGACACGCCGCCCGCGCCGCTGGGCGTCAATGGCCGCATCCTGCTCGAGGCCGAAGCCGCGCTGGCGGCGCGCGGCCTGCCTTCGACAGCCTTGCGGCTGGCGGGCCTGTACGGCCCCGGGCGCCTGCAGTTGATCGAACGCCTGCGCCAGGGCGCGGCAGGCGCGCCGAGCGCTCCCGAACACTGGGCCAACCGCATCCATATCGACGACGCCGCGGCGGCCGTGGTCCATCTGGCGCTGCTGCCCGATGCCGCGCCCGTCTACATAGGCTGCGACGACACGCCCCTGCCCCTGCACGAGCTGTACGCCGACCTGGCCAGGCTGATCGGCGCGCCCGCGCCGCGCGAGGCGCCAGCGCCCGCCAACGTCGGCAGCAAGAAGCTCAGCAACGCCCGCCTGCGCGCCAGCGGCTTCACGCTGCTATGGCCGGACTCGCGGCAAGGCTATGCCGCGCTGCTGGCGGCATCCGGCAACGGCCCTGATACGCCGCAGGCATAGTTCGACGCGCATCGAATCGTGGCCGCCAAGACTGGCGGATACTGGCGGCCGGATCCACTACCGGCCATCGCCATGCATCCTGCCCATCCCCTGCAGGCGGTCACTCACCCCGACCCCTACCCGTATTACGCCGCGCTGGCGCGCGAACGACCGCTCTATCGCGAGCCCGCGCTGGATCTGTGGGTCGCCAGCCATCCGGACACGATAGCGGCCATCATGCAGCACCCGGCCGCGCGCGTGCGCCCCGTGGCGCAGCCCGTGCCCAAGGGACTGTGCCCAGGCCCGGCGGGCGAACTGTTCGGCCGTTTCGTGCGCATGAACGACAGCGCAACGCACTCGCAGGTGAAGACCCTGCTGGGCGCCTACATCCGCGAACAAGCGGAGCAGTCCTGTACGCCCGCGTGGCCGGATCCCGGGCCGCTGGACGCCGCGGCCGTCGACCGCTACCTGAGCGCCGCGCCGGTGCATGCGCAAGCCGCCTTCCTGGGACTGCCGCCGGACCTGTACGCGGATTGCGCCGCCGACATCGCGGCGTTTCTGTCGGCGCTGCCCGCCACGGCCACGGCGGATCGCGTCGAAGCGGGACACGCCGCCGCGCAGCGCCTGCAGACGCGCCTGGAATTGCATCTGCAAGCCGCCGACGCCGCGCCGGCTTTGCGCAGGCTGCGCGAAGACGGCGCGCGGGCCGGCATCGCGCCCGCGCTGCAGGCCGCCAACCTGGCCGGCCTGCTGTTCCAGTCCTGCGAGGCGGGCGCGGGCCTGCTGGGCAACGCCATCATCCTGGCCGGACGCCGCGGCCTGCGCGCGGACCTCAAGGACGATGCGGCGCTGGCGCTGATGGATGACGTCGAACGCAGCGACCCGCCGCTGCACAACACGCGACGCTTTCTCGCCGCCGACATAGCCGTCGGCGACCAACGCATCGAAGCCGGCCAGACCGTGCTGCTGGTGCTGGCCGCGGCCGCCACCTTGCAACCCGAGGCGCATTGGACTTTTGGCGCGTTCGGGCACGCCTGCCCCGGCCGCCTGCCGGCCCGCCGGCACGCGGCGGGCGCGCTCATCCGCCTGCTGCGCGCGGGCCTGGCCCCCGCCGCGCTGGCGGCCCGCTTCCGCTACCGGCCGCTGCCTAACGCGCGCGTGCCGCAGTTTGATTTTTCCGAGGAACAAGCACCATGATCGCAGTGATATTCGAAGTCGAACCCGCCCACGGCAACCCCGATC
>JALDYL010000426.1:0-2659 GCA_032153965.1 Achromobacter sp.
GGATAGACCAGGAAGGTCTCGTCAGGCGCGCATTCCAGGCTCAGCGCCAGGCCCAGCCGCGTGCCCAGGATCAGGTTGCACGAACACGCCTTGGGCGTGCTGGTGACGACTTGCAGGGCCAGCGCGTAATGCGCCTGCTCCAGCGCCTTGCGGCGCACCAGCGGCAGGGGCACGCCGTCCTGCTGGTAGTCGCGGCTGGAGGACATGCCGTTGCCGTTCAGGGTCAGTCCGGCCGAGTTCATGCCATAGCGCGCCAGGCCGCCGGCTTCGACGAAGGTCAGCACGTCCGGGCCGTCGTCGCGCAGCACGCGCAGGATGATGATGGTGTCGGCGCAGTCCTGGCGGTTGTCCCAGTTCTGGCCTTGCAGGAAATTGCCGTTGGCGCTGCGCGCCGGCAGGATGGCGGCACCGGTGCATTCGTCGCTTGCCGGCGCGGCGCCGCCGGCACGCTGCGCGCGCCGGGCCTGGGCGACGATCTCGGTGCGGGCGTTGATCATCAGCACGTCTTCGAAGGAAACGCCGGCGCCCTCGGCGATGCCACGCATCTCTTCCAGGTAGGCGGGTTCGAAATCCTCGATGGCGCGCGAGAAGTTGGCGATGAGCCGGCGCAGGTCCGCGGGCGAATACCGCAGCTCTTGCAGCGCGCGGGCGTAGATCTCGGCGCTGCGCCGCACGCGCCCGGCGGCCAGGCGTCCGTGCTGCAGTCCGCGCTGGTAGGGCGTGCCGGCCACCTCGACCAGCGGAAAGTAGGCTTGCGCTTCCATGTCTGTTCCTATGCGCGCAGGGCTGCGGGCGTCATTGATCGAACCGCCATTTCAGCCGCACGCCGCCGCTGTCGTTGGCCTCCAGGGCCGGAATGGCCGACAGCAGCTTGCGCGTGTAGGGATGCTGGGGCGCGTCGAAGATCTGGTCGCGCGGGCCCTGTTCGACGATCTGGCCGTCCTGCATCACAACCACGCGGTCGGCCACCTGTTCGACCACGCCCAGGTCATGGCTGATGAACAGACAGGAAAAGCCGTGGCGTTGCTGCAATTCGGCAAACAGCTTGAGCACCTGCGCGCGCACCGTGACATCCAGCGCCGAAACCGGCTCGTCGGCGATCACGAAGGCGGGGCGGCGCACGATGGCGCGGGCGATCGCCACGCGCTGGCGCTGGCCGCCGGACAATTCATGCGGGTAGCGCCTGGCGTACTCCGGGCCCAGCCCGACCTCGGTCAGCACGGTCTGGACGCGTTCGGTCTTCTGCGCGGCCGTCATGCCGTCGACCTGGCGCAAACCCTCGGCCGTGAGTTCGCCGACCGTCATGCGTGGATTCAAGGAGGAATAGGGGTCCTGGAACACCATCTGGCAGTTCAGGCGGTAGTCGTTCCAGGCGGCGCCCGTTTGCGCAATGGGCTTGCCGCGGAAGTAGATGCCGCCGTCCGTGGGGGCCAGCAAGCCCGCGATGGCCCGGCCCAGGGTGGTCTTGCCGGAACCCGATCCGCCGACCACCGCCACCACCTCGCGCGGCCGGATCTGCAGGTCTATGCCATGCAGGGCGCGCTTGGCCTGGGTGCGGCCGAACAGCCGCTGGCGGCCCGCGTAGTCCACCAGCAACTGGCGCACATCGACGATGGGCGCTTCGGGCGGAATGGGGCGGGCCGGGCCACGCATGGGCATGGCCGCCAGCAACTGCCGCGTGTACGGATGCGCGGGGCGGTCCAGGATCTGCTGGGTGGTGCCGGTTTCCACGATTTCGCCATGGCGCATCACGATCATGCGTTCGGTGTACTTGGCCACCATGGGCAGGTCGTGGCTGATCATCAGCACGGCCGTGTTGCGGGCGCGGGTCAGCTCCAGCATCAGCTCCAGCACGTCGCGCTGCACCACGGCATCCAGCGCCGTGGTGGGCTCGTCCGCCACCAGCAGGGCGGGTTCCAGCAGCATCACGGCGGCCAGCATCATGCGCTGGCGCATGCCGCCGGAGAATTCATGGGGCCAGGCGTCCAGCGCGGCCGCAGGGTCGCGCAGGCCGACGCGCGCCAGCATGGCCAGTATCAGCTGCTTGCGGGCGGCGGCCGACAGATCCTTGCGGTGCAGCGCCAGTCCTTCGTCGAGCTGGCGGCCGATCTTCATGGAAGGGTTGAGCGAGGTCATCGGCTCCTGGAACACCATGCCGATGCGCGCGCCGCGCAGCTTGCGCAAGGCGGCGGGGCTGGCGTCGGTCAGCGACTTGCCTTCAAAGGTGATGGAGCCGGCCGCGCGCACCAGCGGCGGCGGCGTCAGGCCCAGCAGCGCACGCGCCGCCTGGGTCTTGCCGCTGCCCGATTCGCCGACGATGCCGACCAGTTCCCCGGGCTTGATGGAGAAGCTGACCCGCTTGACGATTTCCCGGCCGCCCGCGCCCACCGTCAGCGTCAGGCCGTTCACCTCTGCCAGCGTCGCGCCGGCGTCCATGTTCTTGGTCGTCATGTCATTCACCCGTGCGCATGCGCGGATCCAGGCGGTCGCGCACGGCGTCGCCCAGCAGGTTGATGCCCAGCAGCGTCAGCGAAATGCAGATGCCAGGAAAGATGCTCAGATACGTCGCCTGCGCCATGAACGGACGGGCCGAGGCCAGCATGTTGCCCCAGGTCGGCGCGGGCGGCGGCACGCCCAGGCCCAGGAAGGACAGGGCGCT
>JALDYL010000144.1:0-11644 GCA_032153965.1 Achromobacter sp.
AGACGGCCACGACCTATCCCGGCGTGTTCGCCGAACTGGAGTCGATGGGAATCAGTACCGTGCACGAAGCGCTGGTCGTGCACGGCAATGTGGCATCGGCGGGCGGCTGCTTGTCCACCCAGGACCTCGCGGGCTGGATCGTCGAGCGGCTGTTGGGCAGGGAAAAGTCCGAGGCGATGCTGGGGATGATCGCCAAGGTGGAGTGAGCACGCGGCGGCGCTGTTCTACGTTCTCAAACCTCGCCCACCCCCTCCCGCACACTCGCCGCCAACATCTGCGCGGTCGCCGCCGACAAGGTCCAGCCCAGATGCCCATGCCCGGTGTTGTAGAACACGCCCGGTCGCCTGCCCGGGCCGACGCGGGGCATCATGCTGGGGGTCATGGGGCGCAACCCGCACCAGGGCACCACGCGCGAGGTGCGGATGCCGGGGAAGTGCTTGCGGGTCCAGTCCACCAGCGGCTGCACGCGTTCGGCGCGGATGTCCATGTTGAAGCCGTTGAATTCGGCCGTGCCGGCCACGCGGAAGCGGTCGCCGAGGCGGCTGGTGACGATCTTGGCGGCTTCGTCCAGCAGGCTGACCTGCGGCGCGGCGGCCTGGCTGGCGGCGTCGTCCAGGTGCACGCTGATGGAGTAGCCCTTGACCGGATAGATGTTGAGCGTGTCGCCCAGCTGCCTGGCGAACTGCCGGCTGACGGCGCCGGCGCAGACGACGATGGCGTCGGCTTCGTGCTGTTCGCGCCGCGTGCCGCCTTCGCGCGCGACGTCGAGCACGTAGGGCGCGCCGTCCACGCTGATGTTGCGGATGTCGGCATCCTGCGCGAAGCGCACGCCGCGGCGCTCGCAGGCGCGGGCCAGGCCGCTGGTGAATTTGTGGATGTCGCCGGTGGCGTCCGAGGGCGTGTAGAAGCCGCCGTAGCAGGGCGTTTGCAGCGTGGGCTCGATGCCGCGTGCTTCCTCGGGCGACACCGCGTAGCGCTCCAACCCGCCTTCCTGCAGCAGCGCATTGGCGCGGCGCGCGGTCTCGAAGCTGGCGGCGTCGTGGTAGATGTGCAGGATGCCGCGGCGCTCCAGGTCGAAAGCTATGCCTTCTTCTTCCGCCATGGCGTACAGGTGCTGGCGCGCGGCGATGGCGAGCCGCGTGGTCTCGATGGTGTTGCGGCGGTAGTTGCGGATCTGCCCGACGAACTGCGCCAGCCAGGAATACTTGTGCCAGCTGAACCGGGGATTGAGCAGCAGCGGCGCGTTGTGGCGGCCGAGCCAGCGCAGGCCTTTCATGACGGTGGCGGCGCTGTTCCAGACTTCGGCGTTGCTGGCCGACAGTTGGCCGCCGTTGGCGTAGGAGGTTTCCATGGCGGGATAGCGTTGGCGGTCGTAGACGGTGACGTGGTATCCCAGTTTGCTCAGGGCATAGGCGGACGTGACGCCGGTGATACCGGCGCCAATGATGGCGATGCGGGGCATGATGGCTCCAGATTGAGTGGCCGCGGCCACCCGGCCGCAGCACCCCATCTGTCTCTGTACCTGAGAGCTTCACCCGCGGCGCAAGCGGCGGCGGGATCCCCTTCGGTGGGCGCGCTTGGCGCCTCTCTCCAGATTGTCTAGACCGCGCAGTCCTGTTTGCCTGAGAGTTTCCGGGGCGGTTGCTCCGTCGGCGCCTGCCGCTGGGACAGGTCTCTTCTGCGGGGTTTTGGATCGACGAGCCGAGAATAGCCAAAATCCCCGGAAATGAGACCAAGGGTTACTACCTATGGAGCGCCGCGCCGCGTTACGATGCATGCGCGCCGCCGTTGTGGCGCCACGGATTCGACACGACAGGGAATGACGAGAATGCGCTTGAACAGCATGCTGCGCACGGGAGTGTTTGCGCTGATGGTCGGCGGCAGCGCACTGGCGCAGGCCGGCCAGGCCGACGCGGACCGCAAGATCGACGAGGCGGTCCAGGCCGTCATGCGCGAACACGACATCCCGGGGATGTCGATCGCCGTGACCCAAGACGGCGCACAGCGCTTCTATAACTACGGCGTGGCGTCCAGGGAAACGGGCAAGCCGGCCGGCAGCGACACGCTCTACGAGGTCGGATCCATCAGCAAGACCTACACGGCGACGCTGGCGGCCTATGCGCAGGCGCGCGGCCGCCTGGCCCTGGGCGACAGCCCGGCCAAGACCCTGCCCGAACTCGCCGGCAGCGACTTCGCCAGACTGAGCCTGATCAACCTGGGCACGCACACGACCGGCGGCTTTCCCTTGCAGGTGCCCGACGGGATCAAGAACCAGGTGCAGCTGATGGCTTACCTCAAGGCCTGGAAGCCCGAGCATGCCGCCGGCACGTACCGCACCTACGCCAACCCCAGCATCGGCATGCTGGGCGTGGTCGCCGCCAAGAGCCTGAACCGGCCGTTCAAGGCGGCCATGGAGCGGGACCTGTTTCCCAAGCTGGGCCTGACCAGCACCTACATCGACGTGCCCGCAGCCAGGATGGCGGACTACGCGCAGGGCTACAACAAGCAGGACGCGCCCGTGCGCGTGAATCCGGGCGTGCTGGCCGACGAGGCCTACGGCGTGAAGACCAGCGCGCGCGACCTGATCCGCTTCGTCGACGCGAACATGGGCTTGAACCTCGCCGATGCCGAGCTGCGCGACGCGATCGCGCAGACGCACGTCGGCTATTACCAGCTGGGCGACATGGTCCAGGACCTGGCCTGGGAACAACTGCGCTATCCGGCGACGTTGGACGCGTTGCTGACGGCCAACGCCGGCAACTACAACAGCCAGAGTCAGCCGGTGGCCGCGTTGAACCCGCCGCTGCCGCCGCAGGAGGCCGTGTGGATCAACAAGACGGGTTCGACCAACGGCTTCGGCGGCTATGTGGCGTTCGTGCCGTCCAAGCGCCTGGGCATTGTGATACTGGCCAACCGCAACTATCCGAACGAGGCCAGGGTCCGGCTGGCGTACCGGATCCTGGGCGAATTGGATAAGTAGGCGCGCAGGCCCGGGGGGCTAGCGCGCAGGCGGCTGCCGCGCCGCGTCGTAGCGCGGCAGCAGCTCCATTACTTCCAGCCGCTTGCACAGCTGCGCCAGCCGCTCCATCTTGTAGGCGTTCACGTCCATGCCGGCGTAGTCATAGAAGCCCTGGCCGTCGCGCAGCCCGTTGCGCCCTTGTTCCATGTTGCGGGCGATGACGGCGGGCGAGGCGAAGCGCGGATCGATGGCGTCGGCGAGATAGCGCGAGGCGTAGTAGAGGATGTCGCCGCCGCCCCAGTCTATGAATTCCAGCAGCCCCAGGACCGAGAAGCGCAGGCCGAAGCCCAGGCGCACGGCCGTGTCGATGTCTTCGGCGCTGGCCACGCCTTCCTCCACCATGCGGGCCGCTTCGTTCATGGCCAGGGCCTGGATGCGGGGCACGATGTAGCCGGCGGCGGGGGCGCATTGCACCGGCTTCTTGCCCGCCAGGCGCAGCGTCTCCAGCAGGCCCTGCGCCGCGGCCTCGCTGGTCTGGGGGCCGCGGCTCACTTCCACCAGCGGTATCAGGTAGGCGGGGTTGAGCCAGTGCGCGTTCAGGAAGCGTTGCGGGCCTTGCACCAGTTCCGCCAGTTCGGTGACAAGAAAGGTGGAGGTGGTCGACGCGATGATGCTGTCCGGCGCGCAGGCCGCGCCCAGCCATAGAAAGGCGTCGCGCTTGGCGTCCAGGCGTTCGGGCACGGCTTCGAAGACCACGCGCGCCTGCCGCAGGTCTGCTTCTGCATCCTCGCGCGAGCATAGATGCACGCGCGTCAGCGCAATCTCCGCCTGCGAGGCATCGAGCAGGCCCAGCCTGGACAGGATGCCGAGCTCGCGGCGCAGATCGTCCCGCACGCGTGCAAAGTACTCGGCCTGCTCGGCGGCCGTGCGCGGCTTGATGTCTATCAGCGTGACGTCCAGTCCGGCATGGATGTATGACAGCGTGATGCCCACGCCCATGCGCCCGGCGCCGATCACGCACAGTTTTTCGTTCATGGCTTGCATCCTCGTGTCAGCAGCCTTCAGCCAGCAGTTTGCGCATGCCGTCGCGCGACAGACGGTCCAGGCCCAGGCGCTCCAGCGTGCGTCCTTCGGCGTAGAGATCGCGGCCGGTGACCGCGCTGGCCAGGCTCAGCAAGCCTTGCGCCACGGGCGTCGGCACGCCCGCCCAACGGCCGGCCGACACCAGGAATGACAGGCCGAGCCGCGTGTCCTCGAGCATGTAGCGATGCGTGTGCAGGTCTATGTCCTCGCGCCAGTCGCCGCTGTCCGTGAGCCGGCCGTGCGCGCCGCGGCCGTACATCCATTCGTCGCCTTCGGCGGCATAGTGGTCGGCCAGCGGGAAGTGGGGCGCGGCATAGCCCAGGGCCACGCGGATGGCGATGCGCTCCGCGTCCAGCGCGTCGGTCACGCGCCGGATGGAGGCCTGGGTGCCTTCGTTGTGGATGTCCCACCTGTCGAAGTGTTCCAGCGGACCCGCGTTCATCATGATGAGCGGCGGGTGGATGATGGGGCCGGCATTCATCAGCGCGCCGGCAAGCCCGTCTTCTATCGGCTCTATGCTGGGATAGGCGCGCCGGACCACGGCGCGCGCATGCTCCGACAGCCGGCGCGGGAAGACGCCCGTGGGCAGGCGGGTGGCGTAACCGCTGACGACGACCTTTTCACCATGCTTGCGCGCCAGGTAGGGCAGGGTGCCGGTCTCGGCGAAGGCCGTATCGGCGGAATTGCCTGCGTCTTTCATGGCGCGGGCGAAGACGTAGCAGCCGAAGGTGCCAGGCGGCAGGAACACGACCTGGCCGTCGCGCAGCAGCGGCGCCAATGCCAGGGCCAGCGCCTCGTGGGTGGTGGACGGCAGGGGGATGACCAGCAGCTCGGCATCCTCGACGGCCGCGGCCAGGTCGCGCACCAGCTGCAATTGGCGCGGTCCGTCGCCCAGCGGGAGCTGGCGCGTGCCGCGATAGTCGGTGACCGTCAACGCGCCCGCGTCCCGCAATCCCTGGAACGCTGCCCAGTCCCGCCGCCACCAGCGCACCTCATGGCCTTTTTCAAACAGGTCGGCCGCAGCCGCGTAGCAGCCGTGGCCGCCGCCTATGACGCTGATTCTCATGGTCAAGCTCCGTCTGTTGGAGCCTTGATCCTAGCGGCGGCGCGCAGGCCGGGCTGCGCCGAACGCGCAAGCGGCGTTCCGATCCGGCAAGCGAATCCGCGCGCCGCCCGGCGGCGCCTAATGCCTTGCCTGGCGCAGGGTGTCCGAGGGCAGGCAGCCGTAGCGCTTGCGGTAGTGGGTGGCGAAATGCCCGAAGCTGGAAATGCCGTGCCGCAGCAGGATGTCGGTGACGCTGTCGCCTTCGCTGGCCTGCGCCAGCGCCGCATGCACCTGCGCCAGCCGCTGGTTGCGCACGTAGTCGCTGGGACTCTGCTTCAGGAACTGCGAGAAGCCGTTTTGCAGCGTGCGCACGGAGACGCCGCAATGGGCCGCCAGGTCCATCAGCGAGAGCGGTTGGTCCAGGTGGCTTTCTATGTAGTCGCGCGCGCGCCGCACGTGCAGCGGCAGCGGCTGGCGGCGGTCCGCCTGCAGGACCTCGGAGTAGTTATGCGGCAGCTGGGTCAGCAGCAGCGTCAGCAGGTAGTCGGAGAAACCGGCGGCCAGGGTCTGCGTGACGCCTTCGATGGCAGGGTGGCGGTACAGCCGGCAGAGATAATCCAGCGTTTCCCGCACCGCCACCGGTCCGGAGGCATTGGCATCCATTTGCAGGTCGAACACCAGCGCCTGTTTGACGGGGCGCTCGAGCAGCCGCTGCAACTGGCGCTCCAGCGCCTCGCGCTCGATGCGCAGGATCAGGTTGCGGCAGTCGCGGCCGATGCGGATCACGCTGCGCTCGGACGGCGAGGATATCGTCAGGCTGCCCGCGTTCATCGACGCGCTGCGCTTGCCCAGCGTGATCAGCCCGGAGCCTTGCAGCGTGATGCGGATCAGGTAGTAGCTGGCGATGTCGCCGGCGTCGATCTCGACTTCGGCGCCATAGTGCAGATCGAACAAGGCCGCATTGCCGAAGAAGACGCCGTACAGGCGGGATTGCAGGGGTTTTCCCGGGGGGACGCACATGCGGTGCGACCACAGGTGCTGGCTGACCTGATCCTTGATCTCGGCGATGTTGCCCGAGTCCAGCAAGCAATGGCGGTCCAGCGGATTGGTGTCGTTGAACATGCTTTCCTGCGCAGCGGGAACAGTCATTGCGTCAGGCGTATAGAGGCTGGCCGCGCAAAGACCTACAAAAGATGGGCCTGCAAGCAAGTGAGGCGCAACCCGGCCCGTTGGGCGATGGGCAGATCTCACCACCATACAAGGGAAACAAACCATGACTGACGGCAGCCCGCGGCACGGATCAAAACCTAGCTACGCCTACGAGTGGTACGTCGTGGTGATATGCATGCTAGCGTACATATTTTCCTTCGTCGACAGGCAGATCCTGGCGCTGATGATCGAACCCATCAAGCACGATCTGCAGCTGTCCGACACGCAATTCAGCTTGCTGCACGGGCTGGCGTTTTCCTTGTTCTACGCCTTCATGGGCATCCCGATCGCCTTGCTGGCGGATCGCTATTCGCGGCCGAAGATCATTGCGATCGGCGTGGCCTTCTGGAGCCTGGCCACGGCGGCCTGTGGCCTGTCGCGCAATTTCGCCCAGATGTTCCTTGCGCGCATCGGCGTGGGCGTGGGCGAGGCCGCGCTGTCGCCCGCCACGTACTCCATGCTCAGCGACATGTTTCCGCGCGAAAAACTGGGGCGCGCCGTCGGAATCTATTCGATCGGCTCGTTCATAGGCGGCGGCATGGCCTTTCTGATCGGCGGCTATGTCATCGACTTGCTCAAGAGCGTGGACACCGTGACCTTGCCCTGGATAGGCGCGATGCGGCCGTGGCAGGTGACCTTCTTCATCGTGGGGTTGCCCGGCCTGCTGATCGCGCTGCTGATCCTGCTGACGGTGCGCGATCCCCAGCGGCTGGGCTTGCGGCGCAATGCTTCGGGGCAGGTGCAGAAGCCGGCCATGAAGGACACCTTCCGCTTCCTGGGCCGTCACCGCAGCACTTTCTTCTGCCACTACCTGGGCTTCTCGTTCTATGCGATGGTGCTGTTCGCGCTGCTGGGCTGGACGCCGGCGTTCTACATGCGCAAGTTCGGCATGTCGCCCTCGGAAGCGGGCTACATGCTGGGCGTGGTGGTGCTGGTCGCCAACACCGCGGGCGTGTTCTGCGGCGGCTGGTTGATGGACTGGCTGGCCAAGCGCGGCTACAGCGATGCGCCGCTGCGCGCCGGCGTGATCGGCGCGGCCGGCATGGCCTTGCCGGCGGTGATCTTCACCCAGGTCGATTCCCTGTGGTGGTCGGTGGGCTTGCTGCTGCCGGCCATGTTCTTCGCCTCGTTTCCCATGCCGACCTCGACGGCCGCGATGCAGATACTGCCGCCCAACCAGCTGCGCGCCCAGGTGTCGGCGCTGTTCCTGCTGATCTCGAACCTGATCGGGCTGGGCCTGGGCACCACCGCGGTGGCCATGCTGACGGACCGGCTGTTCAAGAACCCCGCGGCGGTCGGGCAGTCCATGTCGGTCCTGGTCGGCGTGGCCACGGTGCTGTGCATCGGCCTGCTGGCCGCGGGCTGCAAGCACTATCGGCGCAGCCTGAACCTGGAGGCGCAGGAGGCGCCATCGCTTGCGCCCGCGCGCGTGTCTTCCTGAAAGTGATGTCGAGGGCCGCCCGGGCAGCGATGCGGCCCTTTTTTGAACTCTGTTACCTCTCCGTTGAACTGCACATTCCTCGTAAAAGAAATGGTGCCGGGGATGCGCTATAACGGACGCTTGACGCATTCCTGTTCCCCCAATTCATGCCCCGTTTTCCCCGCAGTTCGTCGCTGGCCCTGTCCGTTGCCCTGGTGGGCGTCCTGGCGGGATGCTCATCCCCCAAGCCAGAGTTCGAAAAAGAAGATTTCACCCAGAACAACACCTACTCGCGCACCGTCGCCGCGAGTAACGTCGCGGCCTGCGACGCGGGCCGCCGCGCCTTGCTGAGCCAGGGCTACAACATCGACAAGTTCGAGGGCTCGCGGGTCACGGGGCACAAGAACTTCCAGGACGAAAACGGGCAGCATACGCAGATCGCCTTCAACATCGAATGCGCCTCCGACGGCAGCGCGAACGAGCGCGCCACGGTGTTCGCCAACGCGGTGCAGGACCGCTATTCGATCAAGCGCACCAACAGCTCGGCCAGCGTGGGCGTGAGCGTGCTGGGCCAGGTGTCCATGCCATTCGGCTCCAGCGACGATTCGCTGGTGAAGACGGGCAGCCAGACGGTTGCGCGGCCCAAGTTCTATGAAGGTTTCTTCCAGCTGCTGCAGCGTTTCCTGCCGGATGCGCAGGCCGCCGCCGCGCCGCAAGCGCCCGCGGGCAGCCGTGCCAAGCCGCCACCCAAGGCCGCGCCGCCCGAGCCGGCGGAATCTCCGGACAAGCCGGCCGATACGCTGAATCCGGCGGCGGCCAATGACGCCGGTGAATCGCCGAAGGCGCCGTCGGCAGGCGGTTCCAGTGCGCCGGCCGCGCCTGCGCCCGCCGCCGTGGTTCCTGCGTCGACCGCGCCTGCACCTGTGGCGCCCGCTCCCGCGCCAGCCTCTGCTGCCCCTGCGTCCAGCGTGCCCGCATCGACGCCCGCGCCCGCCGGGCCGGCCAGCTCCGAGGCGGCTAAATAGGGCAGTGACCCGGGCAGTGACGCAGGGCAGTGACGCCGCGCCGGTTTGCCCTGGCGCAAACCGATGCGTCGGGCCGATTCGCGGCGCGGTCCGCATCCGGCGATAATGCCGGGCATCATGACCTACCAACTCCTGAAAATGCTCCACGTGGCGGCCGTGGTCGCCTGGCTGGGCGGCTCGCTGTTCGTGTCCTTGTTCCTGCTGTCCTCGCAGCCGCAGGACGGTGAGGAAGCCCCCAAAGAACGCAAGATGCTGGGCGCCCTGCGCCGCTGGACGTTGTACGTGACCACGCCGGCCATGCTGCTGACCTGGCTGGTCGGCCTGCATCTGGCCATGACGTTCGGCTGGTTCGCCATGACCTGGATCTGGGTCAAGGTGGGCTTCGCGCTGGCGCTGTCGGCGCTGCTCGGCATCCAGAGCGCGGCATTGCGCCGCATGGCCAACGGCAGCGCCAGGCGTCCGCCGCTGGTGGACCTGTACGCGCCTTTCACCGTCATCGCCTCCGCCGTCATCGTGACGCTGGTGGTCGTCAAGCCCTTCTGATCCGCGCGGCTGGGCATGTGCCGGGAGCATATGCCGAGCCGCCATAACCAAACGCCCCTGTAATAAGGACTCAACGAACTATTCGTTCGCGCGGTCCGTCCCCCTCCCTAGAATCGTTTCTCTCATAACCGCATAGCCTGAGAGGCGATTCCAACATGACTTCCCGTTTCTTCAAGCGCCTGCTGGGCGCGGTGCTGGCTTCGGCGGCAATGTTCCATGGCCCGGCGTTCTCGGCCGATCCCAAGCCCTTGAAGGTGGGCGTGCGCGGCGGCGTCGACGAGCAGATCTGGGAGGTGGTGGCGCAGGTCGCCAAGAAGAACGGCCTGGCGGTGGAGCCCGTCATCATCACCGGCACGGCCAGCCCCAACGAGGCGCTCAACAACGGCGACCTCGATGCCAACGCCTTCCAGCACATCCCTTTCCTGAACGACCAGATCAAGCAGCGCGGCTACAAGCTCGTGTCCGTGGCCAACACGCTGATCTCGCCCATCGCGTTCTACTCCAAGAAGTACAAGTCGCTGAAGGAACTGCCCGACGGCGCCCGCGTCGGCATTCCCAACGATCCCAGCAACCAGACGCGCGCGCTGGTCATCCTGCGCGACCAGGGCCTGATCACGTTGAAGGACGGGTTCGATCCGGCCACCGGCACGGCCACGCTGGCGGACGTGACCTCCAACCCCAAGAAACTCAATTTCGTGGAGAGCGCCTCCGTGGTGCTGGCGCGCTCGCTGCCGGACGTGGATACCGCGGCCATCGTCAACAGCTTCGCCTATCAAGCCGGGTTGATCGCCACGCGCGACGGCATCGCGGTGGAGAAGAAGGAAAACAACCCCTACGTGAACATCATCGCGGTGCGTGAACAGGACAAGAACGCGCCCTGGGTGCCCGAGCTGGTCAAGGCCTATCACTCCGAGGAAGTGCGCCAGTTCATCCTGAGCAAGTACGAAGGTTCGGTGATTCCGGTTTTCTGACGCGGCAATCGGGCAATGATGCAACACGAATTCTCCATGGCCGGGTTGGCTGGCGCCACGCCGCAGGCCCAGACCCTAGACGCGCACATCGTGTTCGAGGGCCTGCAAAAGCGCTACGAGGGCGCGCAGGGGCCGGTGGCCGCGCTGTCCGACGTGTCGTTCTCCATCGCCCGCGGCGAGGTGTTCGGCATCATCGGACGCAGCGGCGCGGGCAAGTCCACCCTGCTGCGTTCCATCAACATGCTGGAGCGGCCCAGCGCCGGCCGCGTGCTGGTGGACGGCGTCGATGTGGGCAGCCTGGATGAGCATGCGCTGGTGGGGCTGCGCCGCCGCATCGGCATGATCTTCCAGCACTTCAACCTGCTGTCCGCCAAGACGGTGGCCGAGAACGTGGCCTTGCCCTTGCGCGTGGCCGGCGTCAAGCCCGCCGCGGCGCGGGCGCGGGTGGAGGAACTGCTGGAACTGGTGGGGCTGCGCGACAAGGCCGACGTCTATCCGGCCAAGCTGTCCGGCGGCCAGAAGCAACGCGTGGGCATCGCCCGCGCGTTGGTGCACGAGCCGGAGATCCTGCTGTGCGACGAGGCCACCTCGGCGCTGGATCCCGAGACCACGCAGTCCATCCTGGCCCTGCTGCTGGACATCAACCGCAAGCTGGGCCTGACGGTGGTGCTGATCACGCACGACATGGCGGTCATCCGCGAAGTCTGCCACAAGGTGCTGGTGCTGGACGGCGGGCGCAAGGTCGAGGAGGGCGAGGTCTGGCGCGTGTTCGGCAATCCCCAGGCGGATGCCACGCGGGCCTTGCTGCGGCCCTTGCAGCACGATCTGCCGGCGGACCTGGCGGTCGCGCTCGTGCCCGACCTGCAGGGTCGCGACGGCGTGGCCGTGCTGCGCTTGCGCTTTACGGGGCAGGGGCGTCCGGATGGCGTGTCCTTGCAGGCGCTGGCCGCGCTGGGCGCCGGCGCGACGCTGCTGCATGGCGGCCTGGACCGCCTGCGCGGGCATGCCCAAGGCAGCCTGCTGGTGTCGGTGCCGGCGGGCGCATTACAGGAAGAGGCCGCGCGCGCCGCGCTGGTGGCCGATCAGATCAAGGTGCTGGGTTATGTCGCTGCCGATGCTTGATAAATACCTGCAGGCTTTCCTGCAGACCCTGGCGATGGTGGGCGTATCCGCCGTCATCGCCATCGTTCTCGGCCTGGCGCTGGCCGTGGTGCTGACCGTCACCGCGCCGGGCAACCTGTATCCCAGGCCGCGCTTGAACAAGGTCCTGTCGGTGACGGTGAACACCTTCCGCGCCATCCCCTTCATCATCCTGCTGGTGGCGATGCTGCCGCTCACGCGCTTTCTGGTGGGCACCACGCTGGGCACCTGGGCCGCCATCGTGCCGCT